>NZ_BAAHSI010000008.1:0-123707 GCF_054601575.1 Faecalimonas canis
GGACTTTGTCTACAGTCTGTCTTCTTATAATAATAAGAAGTATTTCCGCTTGTATCCGGATCTGTTTTCAACGGCTGTAAACATTTATCATCTGTACAAACAACTGTATCTCCTGTAAAGAAATAGAACGAGTTCGACTTTGAAGGTGTGAAATTTGCAATTGTATTTCCTAACTTCTTAGCACCACTTGTTTTTAGTCCGTCATAGAAGTTAGAGTAAAATGCCGCTTTATTTCCGTCAACTCTGTTGTCTTTTAAGTAAGCATTTAATTCTCTATCCTCTGCACTGTCATTCAATCCGTCTTTCAATGTTTCCACAACTTCCGGTTTTAAACTTGCGCCATAGAAAATACGCATTGGATATGCTTCCTTAATTGACATTGTTGTTTCTGTATTTCCATCAACATCAATATTAAAGTGTCGTAACGGAATTAATCCACCCGGAATTTTAACTGTTACCGTATCACCTTTTTGAAGATTATCACTTTTCTTCACCTGAACAATAATTTCATTCAAGTTACCTTGTGGGTATAATTCAGAGTCACCACTTGCTTTTCCTTCATAGAAATAAGTTGTAACTCCATCTTTCGTTTCACTTCCTGTTGGTTTAAATACTTGATCAGCAAAAACCAAGTCTTTAAACTCGTCTACCTGCATATATTTTCCAAGTTCATCCGTAAATGTGATGTAACCTGATTTCCCCGCAAAACCTTCTTCAGTATGTGTTGGGAAACCCGAACCGCTATTTACTTCATCAAAGATTTCTTCAAAAATTTTATTAAGTCCATCTGTATCCTGCGCCGCTTTATAGTAATTTAATTTTTCAGCAGGTTCTCCTAACTCACTCCACTTTGTTGCATTTGGATAGTTACTTGATACACCATGCATATATGCATTAAATGAACTCGAAGTATTTTCAGGGTTGGCTTGGTCAAACACACCTATTGAATATATCTTTGCAGCATTATCCTTCATACGTTTTGCTATCTGAATAGTTGCATTTGCCGTAGCATCCTCAAATCCAGACTGCCCCGGTTGTCCATCTGTAAAGAAAATCACTACTTTCTGTGCATCCTGACGGGCATTTTGTAAAGATTTTTCCGCCTGCTCCATTCCTGCGTTTGCATATGTTGCACCATTTGCACTTAGGCGATTGATAGTTCCTTCAAACCTTGAAATTGTACTTGAGTTATATGCCGTAAGTCCCTGTCTAAGATACCCATTACTTGAAAAAGTCACAATAGACATACGGTGTTGTTTCTCTGTGTCTATAATAGAATCATTACGTTTTGCCGTTTCATTTGCAAACTGATTTACCGCAATCTTCAACGCTTCCATTTTAGACAATGAGCCAGGTTTTTCTTGACGAGTATAAAATTGAATTCCACTCGTGTCTGATGCATTCTTCTTCGGTGTCACTTCTTCTCCGTTTAATTCCCAACGTTTAAATCCACCGAATATACCTATTATGCGGTCAATTTTAATGTAGTTTCCATCTACCTTCGCGTAATACCTGTCACTGCGGGTACTTACACTATATGTCGGACTATAAATATACTCCATAGGATCACCCATAGACCCTGATGTATCAAGTACGAATACAATGTCAAGTGGCTTTTCTGTCAGCGTTACTGTATTCGATGTAGATGATAAAGCAGATAATCCTACAAGAAAATCGGAATTTCCTTTATCAATTGTAAATTCATTTCCTTGTGACGAAGCCGGAAGTTTTATATTCTTATCCGAAACGGTTTTATCCGTCCAAATTCGTCCTATATTTTCTGTAGAATTTTCTACAACTTTCATCCATGTTTCTAACGATGATTCGTCTGACACGGATTCCTCATTAAATGCTGCTCGCGACTGATTCTTCACATTGCCTGTGGATTTGTCCTTCGCATAAGACGTTATGCTATTAACAGGCACTAAACCAACAACCATACTGATTGCCAACAGAATCGCCACGAACGAATCTCTGAACTTTCTTCGTTCTCGTTTCATAATCATCTCTTCCTCTCCTATATATATTTACACTGCGAGCAGTGTATCTTAACAATAGAATTATACAAACCAAAGTGTTACTCTTTCGTTACTTTTACGACAAAAAATATTGGGGACGTAGTAAAATTGAAAAATACCCTGTCCCTAATTAGATTTCACTGTGTCCCTAATCGTTGAAAGGGGTGTCCCTTTTTTTAGATATGTTAAAAACCTCCGTAAAATCAGGCTTTTTCATTTTTCTTTAAAAAGTATATTATGAAAACCATTTTTACTTTGTTTTTGGCTCATTTTCGGACTTTTAGTATATTTTTAAAATCACAACCGTTTTTACTAGCAAAAAGGGACAGGGCGTTGTCAAAAAAGGGACGGGGTAAAACAAAATTCGGGACGTAGTAAACTTAAAGTTTACTACGTCCCGAATTTTCCAATTCCACAGCCGTTTCTTCCGCCCATGAATATTCCCATAAATACTGTCCAACACACTCTGCAAGTGATTTTTTTCTTTCCAAAATCGCATAATAATCACAATCTACTTTCTCATAATTAATATTACACGAACCTCTATTATTTACAAATACATCATCTATATCATATGCCTGAAAGATTTTTTTCAAATACATAACTGCTTTTCTATACAGAGTCTTAACACGTTCATCATACAATCTTTCTCCCCACAGTTTGTCCACCGCTTCTTCCATCGTCACATTTCCACCTCTGTGGTCTACGCAAAGCGCCAGCAATTCTTTCGCTTTTGCATTTGCAAAATACACAACCTGTCCATCTACAAAAACATCAAATCGTCCAAAAGTTCTAAAATAAATTCTTTTCTTTTGACGTTTAGAAAGATAGTATGAACGTTTTAGTACATCTCTGATTTCTTCCTGATTATATGGCTTTAAGACATAATAATCCGCTTTCATTTGAAAGGCATCCCGCAAATATTGTTCATAACCGGTCACAAATATAAGAACAATATCAGGATATAATTCCCTCACTTTTTTGCCAAATATAATTCCATCCATCTCAGGCATTTCAATATCCGTAAAAACAACTTCTACCGGATGTTCTTTAATATACTCGTACGCCTCAAGCGGATTTGTAAATGTTGCCACGATATCCACACCTTTAATTCCTGCGCATTCCATTTCAAACTGCTTTATCTGAAGCCACTCATCATCAATAATCACTATCTTCAATTTGCTCTCCCCCCCCCCCTAAATTTTGAGGAAATATTAAAGTTGCCTTCGTTCCTACTCCGCATTCTGAGTGTAGTTCACATTTTCCATGTGACATTTTTTCAAGCCGAAATTCTATATTTTTAAGACCCGTGGAATTTTCTTTTCTTTTTTCATTTACATCAAATCCCACACCATTATCTTCTACTTCTACAATATAGTTTCCGTCTTTCTTATAACTTCTAATCCACACACAGCCTCCGCCCATCTTTTTACGAATTCCGTGTTTAATTGCATTTTCCACAAGTGCCTGCACGCTCAGAGGAGGAATATAAAAATTTTCTTCCCTTATATCAAACACCACTTTTAACTGGTCCTTGAAACGCACTTCTTCAATATTGACATAAGATTTTATGTGCCGGATTTCTTCTGAAAATAAAATAGTTTTTTTGTTTCCAATCGCATCAATATTTCCTCGAAGATAATTTGAAAAATCATATACCATTTTATAGGCATCATCCGGAGAAATTTTTATCAGCGTACGGATTGAACCGAGTACATTGTATATAAAATGAGGCTGTATCTGGCTCATCATCAATTGAATTTCACTATTTTGCAGACGTCTGCTTAATTTTCTATTTAATCGTGCCGTATTATAAATTTCCCAAATATAATAGCCAAACAGATACATTGTATAAATAAGCACTGCACCTCTTATGCATATACCGAATGTATACCATTTTTTTGAATAGAAATGTACCCATTCAACCAACCCTGCCCCCAAAATGATAAGCATACAAACAAATTCTCCTTTATTATACCCCGCTTCTTTTTCTAAAACCTTTTTCCCATAAATAACGATAGCGTAAACAAACGATATAATAAATGAAACCAATATGTATCCTGCACTCTGTATCAAATCCTTTGCATCTGCCACCTGCAAAATCAGACATAAGACAGCATTGAAAAAACTCAAGTAAAATCCTATCCGTGTAATCTTTTGAATTTTTCCTTCTACTCTCTGCTCCAAATAACTCAAAAAAAATACATTGCAAAATAAGGCTGAAACCATTGTAACAAAATATATTGTTTCTACCCCTATTTCTTTATACACCATTTCCGACACACCACACAGCCAAAGAGAAACAAGAACAAACAATATTCCCAACGTTTCTTCACAACGGTACCCTCTAAATCTTCGCAAAAAAACAGATATAACAACCATAACTATTCCCATAATTCCTATAAATAGGCTTATTAAAAACTTCGGAAAATTTGTTTCTCTTATTGCATAATATAAACTATTATACGATCCCCAATATATATAATTCTGCTTTCCTTGAAATTGTTTATACGGAGATGAAACTTCAATACTAATGTGTTTTCCCTCGCTTTCTTGAGGTAAACGGATAAAATTCCATGTACTTGGTACAATTCCTCCTCTAATTTTTTTATCAGGATATGTATAAATCTCCTTACCATCAATCGAAACTCTCACTTTTTGTAACTGAGAGTGAAAAGCAATCGTCGTGTTTCTGTAAGGTATTTTCGGTATAATATTTTCCATGACAAATTTGCCTTTATCCGTTTTTTCTAAAACTCTAGGCAATTCCGGTATTATTTTCTTTCCGTCTTCTTTATAGTACCAGCCTTCCATTTTTTCAATTCTTTTATCCGGCTTTGCCGTACCCATCTCATTTTGTACAAGAAGAGAAAATATAAAAAGGATTGCCAGAATACCGGCAGTTATTTCTGTCACTCGTCTTTTTAACATTTCTTCATTTAAAATCTCTTTAAACTTTTTCATTTCTAATCTATCAACTACTTTATAACCCTAATTTTTCAAATACTTCCTGTCTTCCACGCGCCTCATCAAAATCTACTTTCTGATTTACAAGCACCTCGCTCGCTTTTCCTTTTCTTTTAAATATGGTTCTGAAAATTCTCTGTATCCATGCCACCGGAAGTAATATCGGGTATTTCTCTAAATATCTATATTGTAGTTTCATCAATCTGTATGGGAAAAAAATCGTAGAAATCCATACTTTCATCTGTCCCATCCAGACTTTTTTATCTGCTGAAGCCACAGTTTGTATTTTATAGTTTTCCACTGTTCCATAAACACCGCTGCCCACAATAATTTCCGTCAACTGTTCATAAAACGAATTACTCTTCTCACCTTGAAACCAGATTGCCGTCAATTGTTCCATATGATGCAGAAATTCTTTTAATCCGATTTTTTCTAATTCTGATTCCACATATGTCCAATTCATCTGTTCTTTCATTTTCTTTTCAAACTGCCAAATATCAACAATAGAACGAATTCCACTTCCTCCGTTTTCAAAATGTTTTGCAAAATGGGCAATTACATAAATATAGAAATCTTCCCATCCATATTTTTGCACATACGTCTTCCCTTCAGCCTGAACCGCCTTCTCCCAAGGATTTGCATAATAAGCAGCAAACCTGCTGTCCTCATCGACTAAACAATAGTGCATTTCTATATTCATAAACGGCTTTCTAAAATATACATGGTGATGGTCATCCTTATGGTCACAATAATATCCGAGTTTTGTCAGAATTTCTTCTACTTTCTCTTCCTGCTCCAATCGGAATAAAATATCAATATCCGCCATCATACGAAGGTCCGGCTGTGGATAGAACTGCTTCATAAACACACCTTTTAAAGCCATACAGTATACTCCCGCTTCCTCAAACGCCTGCAGCAACTCTTCTAAAGAAAATTGTTGCGTAGTATCTCTTGCCACTTCCAACTGCCATGCCTGTTCAAATTTTTTGCGAATTTCCTGCGGAATATTCTCCTTACCCTGCATTTTATCAAGCCCATGCGCCACAACAGATTCAATCTTATGAAATTTGCAAATCTTATATAATGCCTCCCAATTTATATTTCCTGTCGCAACCGGACTTTCGCCTCCTTCAAGACTATATCGTATAATCTCGAATAAAAATCTCCATTTTTGCACCTTACTCATACTTCACCTCTATAAATTTTTTATTTTCAATCTTGACTGCACGATCACAACATCTTATTCCCGCTGCCGTATGAGAAATACAGATAATTGTTTTTGTATTCATTTTCTTTAAATTCTGTAAAACATTCCATTCTGTTTCTTTGTCTAAAGAAGCTGTACATTCATCCAGCAAAAGTATCGGCGCATCGTCCAAAATTGCTCTCACAATCGCAATACGCTGAATTTGTCCCATGGAAAGTCCTTCTCCTCGTTCTTTAAGCACAGTATCTAGTCCCTGTGGTAAAGTTTCGATATAATCCCAAATACACGCAACTTCTGCGGCTCTTTGAATTTCTGCATCTGTCACCTTGGGATTACAAAATGTAATGTTCTCCCGAATTGTTCCCGACATAATCATATTTCCCTGCGGAACATAGGAAAATACATTTCTTGTGCCTGCATCAATTTCAATTTTCTCAGACACAGTTTCTAAATATAATTTTCCCTCAGAGCATGGCATAAGGTGTAAAAACAGTTTTACAAGTGTACTCTTCCCTATTCCTGACTCTCCTACAATCGCAAGCAACTCGCCCTTCTCCACACGAAGAGAAACATTCTCTAAAACCTTTTCCCCTTCAGTATAAGAAAATGTAACATTGTCAACAACAATTCCCATAAAATCTCGATAAAATTGCATCACATCTAAAATTTTAGATTCTGCCTGTTCATCGGTCATCTCCTCAAGTTCCATTAAACGCTCGGCAGATGCCTGCATACTATAATACTGAGGAATTAGTCCTGAAACATTTCTAAACGGTGCTTTAATCTGTTGAATAATCTGCAAAAACGCGGTCAAAGTTCCGAAAGTCATCGCCCCTACCGAAATCTGCAATGCTCCCCAAGCAAGCGCCGCATAATATCCCGCCGTAAATAACACATATACCATTGTGTTTGCAAAATTGCTGATCGTATTTCTTTTAATTCGTATCTTATAATTCTCCTGCTGAAATTCATTTAACTTGCCGCCAACAGCACTTTCATTTACAAACGATTTAATCACAATAAGATTTTCAAAACATTCCTGCATATAGGAACGCACAACACCATTGGTTCTTTGTACTTCCTTATGTAAATATTTAAAATGCCTGCTGTAAATTCTGCTGAACACACAAACTAATCCGCCGACACAAAGCACAAGCCCCGTGAAACGTGCATCAATAGAAAACAAAACAAACACACCCGCCACTATTTTTGTCAACATAGAAATCGCCTGTGGAATCAGTGACACAATACTGCCGACAACAATATCAATATCACTTGTCAGACGGTTAAGAATTTCACCGGAATGTACTTTGCTCACTTCCTGATATTGTTTCCGCAGCACTTTTGCAAATACCCCCTGTTTCATACGCATCTCAATTTTAGTTGTTGTGCGTATTCTTACATTACTGCTCGCAATATTCAAAACTGCCTGAAATATAATTAACAGTCCAAGTAAACCTATCTGTGCCCATAAGTTCCCCGTCCGACTTCCTGTTGCAATATCAAGAACATTACTCGAAACAAGCGCAAGCAAAATAAAACTACCAGCTATCGTCCCACTAATAACCGCCAGCAAAAAAATATACCCGATAAAATGCCGACTATATTGATAAATCCATTGAAGTGATGATATTTTTTCTTTCTTCATCCCTACTCTTCCAAAACTCCCGCCTCTCTCATTTTACTTAAAAATGCATCCAAACTTTTCTTCGCCTGTTCTTCTCCAATTTCATACCTTTCCAGTATTTCTCGTAATACCTTTTCCTCTGTTGTTTCTTCCTTAAGAAGTTCCCAAATTTCTCCACCTGTTTCATTTAAATGAATCATTCCATGAAAGTTTTTTGCCGCTTCCCAATAGGAACAACTACCGCACGTTCTCCAACCTGACGTTTTAAAAATCCTTCTTTAATTCTCATACCTTTTCTCCAATCTTTTTCTTCCATTATACTTTTTTTATCATAAATAACAAGTCTTTCTGCCGATTATGACTTCGACAATGTTTCATATGCTACCTTTACGGCAACTAAAGAAATATTACATTTCAACACAAAAAAAGGAATTTCACAGACCATTCCGTCTATAAGTTCCATAAATTGCATTAAACTTTCCGGTTCTTCCGGCAAAAACAATTGATGAAACAAACGCTCCACTACTTCTTTATCGTCAATCTTTCTTATTTCATTCTCTATCCCTCTCTCTATAAAACAAACAGATTGTATCGGGGCATATTTAGGTGAACCGAATTTTTCTTTTCCCATCCATGCAGTGCCATACGCATACCATCTTCCATTCTGATAGCGAATAATCGGTTTATCTCCATTAATATAACTTGCTCTTCCTTTAAAGTATTCCAACCAAAGTTTTGTATGCGTCGTTTTTCCCACTCCGCTTTTTGCCGTAAACACATAGGCTTTTCCATCTAATTCTATCACTGCTCCGTGCATAACAAACGCTGAAAACGGAATTAGTTTTCTCGCAATCGCCCTATAAATACAGACACTTTCACACATTCCTCTTGTAACCCCGTCCGCCGCAAACTCTGTATATTCCGTTTCAATTTCCTCATCCGAAACCTCCATCTCTATATCCGGTTTTCGTCCGCTTTCATCCAGCCAACCCGCACATTGTCTTTCGATGTATGTATATTTGTAGTTAATTTGAATACTCAAATCCGCCATTCTTATCTGTAGGCTTTTCTTTTCCATATTTCCTTCTCCCATATCACAATTCCTTATTTTTATAATCGAGATTATCGTAACACATTCAAATGCCACTAACAATAGCACTTTGAATTCCTATATATAAAAAACTACCAAATACATCTCTGTAAATGGTAGTTATCTGTATTACTCATTCATATTCGCTAATTTAGCCGCCTGATCCGCTGCAATTAAAGGATCGATAATCTCATCTAAATCCCCGTTCATAATATTGTCAATCTTATATAATGTCAACTTAATACGATGTTCCGTAACACGTCCCTGCGGGAAGTTATAAGTACGGATTTTTTCAGAACGATCGCCTGTACCAATCTGACTTCTTCTTGCTTCTGCCTCTGCTGACTGCTGTTTTTCCAATTCTAATTCATATAATTTAGAACGAAGTAACTTAAATGCTTTTTCTTTATTCTGTAACTGAGATTTTTCTGTCTGGCTGTAAATAACGATTCCTGTCGGGTAGTGAGTTAAACGCACTGCCGAGTCAGTTGTATTGACACACTGTCCACCATTTCCTGACGCACGCATAACATCAATACGAATATCTTTTTCATCAATTACAACGTCAACATCTTCCGCCTCCGGCATAACTGCAACAGTGATTGTTGAAGTATGAATACGTCCGCCCGACTCCGTTTCAGGAACACGCTGTACACGGTGTACCCCGCTTTCATATTTCATTCGTGAATAAACACTCTGTCCGCTCACCATGAAAACAACTTCTTTAAATCCGCCGATTCCATTTTCATTAAATGAAATCAACTCTGTTTTCCAACGTTTACTCTCGGCATAATGAACATACATACGGTATACCTCCGCCGCAAATAAAGCAGATTCATCTCCACCTGCACCTGCACGGATTTCCACCATAATATTCTTATCATCGTTAGGGTCTTTTGGAAGAAGTAAAATTTTCAATTCACGTTCCAATTCTTCCACCCGTTTTTTTGAAGAAGAAAGTTCTTCTTTTGCCAACTCTCTCATTTCTTCATCCGATTCCATTTCCAGCATTTCTTCACTGTCCGCAATCGCCTGTTTCGCACTCTTATATTCATTATATGCATCTACAATCGGTGTTAACTCCGCCTGTTCTTTCATCAACTTACGAAAACGATTCTGGTCATTCGCTACATCCGGTTCTTGTAACTCGCCCATGATTTCCTCAAAACGAATGATTAAATCTTCTAATTTATCAAACATATTTTTCCTCCTATCCGTTTATCCTCTTCTGAGATATTTTACACGCCATAGACTACACGGTCAAGCCCTGCCAAATCCTTTTTTATTTTCACATTAGAAAATCCCGCCTCTTCCATAAGCGTTTTTACTTCTTCTCCTTGGGTATGTCCTATTTCAAAATATAGTTTTCCATTCTTTTTCAAATATTTTCTGCTCTCTTTTATAATCTTTCGGTAAAAATAAAGTCCGTCTTCCTTCCCGTCAAGCGCTATCATAGGGTCATGCAATTTCACTTCATCTTCCAATTGTTCTATCTCTTTTGTCTTTATGTAAGGGGGATTTGACACAATCACATCATACATCCCCTCAACATTTTCAAACAAATCACTTTGAACGAAAATCGCTTCCGTATTATGCTTTCGGGCATTTTCTTCCGCTACTTCCAACGCCTCTTTAGAAATGTCAATACCGATTCCCTTTATCGTATCCTGTCCTCTGCCTTCCTGCATCATTTTCAATAAACTGATTAAAATACAACCCGAACCGGTACACACATCAAGAACACGCATATTCGGCTCTAAATCCTCCAAAACAGTTTCCACCAAAATTTCCGTATCCTGTCTTGGAATCAGTACGTTTTCATTTACCGCAAAAGTCAATCCCATAAACTCCTGCTCTTTCGTCAAATGCTGGAGCGGAATTCTTTTCGCCCTCTGCTCAATAAAATATTCGTACCGTTTTTTTTGCTCGGAATTCATTTCCTGCTTTGGATTGACATAGTACATTGCTCTGCTGATTTCCGTTATATGCTCTAAAAGAATCCATGCATCAATGGGTGCATCCCCAATCTTATGCTCTTCCAATACTTTTTTTCCAAAACCATATGCTTCTTCCAGTGTCATTCTTCACTCACTCCATACGTTTCTTTCTGATATGTTTTCCAGTCAAACACAGCCTCAACAGATTGAATTGCAACTTCTATCATATCGTCATCCGGCTCTTTTGTCGTCAAATTCTGTAACCATAACCCCGGCTTACTCAATAAATTTACAATCGGATTGTCACTATTTCCCGCCCATTTTATCAGTTCATAGGAAATCCCTGCGATTACGGGTATTAACGCAATTCTCAATCCGACTTTTACAAGTTGAGAATCCGAGCGGATAAAAAATATCATTACACAACTAACAATCATAACAAACAAAAGAAAACTCGTTCCACACCGCTTATGCTGTTTAGAACTTTTTCTCACATTCTCTACATTCAGCGGCAAGCCATGTTCTATACAGTTGATACATTTATGTTCTGCGCCGTGATACATAAACACACGCTTTATATCTTCCATCTTGGAAATAATCAAAATATATACAATAAAAATAAGAATACGGATAACCCCTTCCAATGCAGCCAGTACTGCTTTTGAATGTATTACATCATCTGCAAGACTAATCAGAAAATACGGCAGAACCATAAAAATCCCCATAGCAAGTACAACGGAAAACGCAACCGTAATTCCCATGAAAATAGATTCTTTCCTGTTCTTCTTTCTTTCTTCTTCTTTTGTCAGGGGAATCTTTTCTTTTTCTTCCTCATAAAACTCTGCCGAATAAGTCAGCGTTTTCATGCCGAGAACCAATGAGTCGATAAAATTAAACATCCCTCGTATAAACGGTGTTTTCGTCAAAAATCTGCACTTTACAACTCCTTTATACACATCTTTTTTCACTTCTATTTCACCGTCAGGCTTTCTTACCGCTACAGCGTAATCTTCTCCATTTTTCATCATTACACCTTCTAAAACAGCCTGACCTCCTATATTGGACGATTTCATCAGTGACCTCCAATCTTTTCCTTAACGCAACAAAGGTTGAGGTTTTGCAACCTCAACCTGTAAATGCTGGATTCTATTATGCCTGAATTCCGTATTTCTTGTTAAACTTGTCAACACGACCACGAGCCTGAGTAGCTTTCTGCTGTCCTGTATAGAATGGATGACATTTTGAACAAATTTCTACGTGAATGTCTTCGTTTGTAGAACCTGTTACGAATGTGTTACCGCAGTTGCAAGTTACTGTTGCCTGATAATAATCTGGATGGATTCCTTCTCTCATGATTTTCACCTCTCTATTTTTATTTGTGCGTAATTTTGTACGCATTAACATTTTTCTCAAACATCTTTTTGATTGTATCACAAATTCATTCTCTTTGCAAGTTGTTTCTACAGGAATTTCGTTTTTCGTACTGTTTGTACTAATTCTTCATTATTTTTCGTTCGCGAAAACATATTTAAAATACTATCCACCGCTTCCTCAGCCTTCATTCCATTCAATGCTTTACGCATACTGTTAACCGCTTCCTGTTCATCCAGCGATAATAAAAGATCTTCGCGTCTTGTACCGGATTTTGCAATATCAATAGCAGGGAACACTCTTTTCTCCTGCAGTTTTCTGTCTAAAACAAGTTCCATATTTCCCGTACCTTTAAACTCTTCGTAAATAACATCGTCCATCTTACTTCCCGTATCCACAAGGGCTGTTGCCAAAATAGTAAGACTTCCACCCTCACGCATATTTCTCGCTGCACCAAAAAATCTTTTCGGCATATGAAGAGCAGCCGGATCCAAACCGCCTGAAAGTGTTCTTCCGCTTGGAGAAACCGTCAGATTGTACGCTCTTGAAAGTCTTGTAATACTGTCTAATAAAATAGTAACATCTTTCTTATGTTCTACCAATCTCTTAGCACGTTCAATTACCATTTCCGAAACACGTTTATGATGTTCCGGCAATTCATCAAATGTAGAATAAATTACTTCCACATTTTTACCGCAGATTGCCTCTCGAATATCGGTTACTTCTTCCGGTCTTTCGTCAATTAGCAGGATTAAAAGATGCATTTCCGGATTATTTTTCAAAATAGAAAGTGCAACTTCCTTTAACAATGTAGTTTTTCCCGCTTTTGGCGGAGAAACAATCATACCGCGCTGTCCCTTACCGATTGGGGAAATCAAATCCATAATACGCATTGCCACACTGCTTCCTGTACCTTCTAAGTGCAGTCTTTCATTTGGGAAAATAGGTGTCATCTCTTCAAAACAACTTCTTTGGGAAGCCTCTGCAGGATTTAACCCGTTTATTTTTGTCAGATACAATAGTGCGCTGAATTTTTCTGTCGGAGATTTCACTCTTGTATTTCCCACAACAATATCACCTGTTTTTAAATTAAAACGACGAATCTGCGAAGGAGATACATACACATCATTTTCTCCCGGAAGATAGTTCGCACAACGAATAAATCCGTATCCATCAGGAAGCACTTCTAAAATACCGTTTGCTACAATTCCGCTGTCAAGTTGTTCAATATCCGCCGTTCCCGATTTCTCATTTTTCACTTCTTCTCTTACCGCTTTTGCCTTGTCCTTTTCATCTTCAACCAACATTAATTCAATAATGTCCGCTTTCTTCATTGTCGAAATACCTTTTAAATGTCTTGCCTTTGCTAATTCTCTCAAAGTTGCCAATGGTAAAGACTCATATTTTTCTTTCATATTTTTCTTCCTTCCTTATTCACTTAACACTGTGGGAATTCTCGTCAGAACTGACTTTCTTTGAATTATGTGCTAATTATACACTATTTTTTTTTAAAAGCAAAGAGTTTCTCAGAAATTTTATCATGTTGATTTGCTTTCACAGGAATGGTATATTAATGTACAGAGAAACCGTCAATGTTTTATTTGACTGTGTAAAAATAAGGAAAAGGTGTGAAATTATGACGACAAACGAAAAAGCATTACAGATGCATGAACAATGGAAAGGTAAAATCGAAACAGTAGCAAAAGCAAAAGTAAACTCCCGCGAAGACCTTGCAATCGCATACACTCCGGGTGTTGCAGAACCTTGTAAAGTAATTGCCGAGGACAGAGATGCTGTTTATAAATACACAATGAAGGCTAACACAATCGCCGTTATTTCTGATGGAAGCGCCGTTCTCGGACTTGGAAATATCGGTGCATACGCCGCACTTCCCGTTATGGAGGGAAAGGCTGTTCTTTTCAAAGAATTTGGAAATGTCAATGCAGTTCCTATCTGTCTTGACACACAAGATACGGAAGAAATTATTAAAACAGTTGTAAATATTGCTCCTGCGTTCAGTGGAATTAATCTAGAGGACATTTCTGCTCCGCGTTGTTTTGAAATCGAAGAACGTTTAAAAGAACTTCTTGACATCCCCGTTTTCCATGATGACCAGCACGGAACTGCCATTGTCGTATTAGCAGGTATCATCAACGCACTTAAACTTACAGGAAAAGAAAAAGAACACTGTAAAGTAGTTGTAAACGGTGCAGGTTCTGCCGGAATTGCCATCACAAAACTTTTACTCACTTACGGATTCAAACATATTACAATGTGCGATATTAATGGAATGATTTCCAAAGCATCTCCAAATCTAAACTGGGCACAGAAAAAAATGACAGAATTGACAAACCTTGAAGGAAAAATAGGTTCTCTCACGGACGCTTTAAACGGTGCGGATATTTTCATCGGTGTTTCCGCTCCAAATATCGTCACAAAAGAAATGGTACAGTCCATGAATAAAGATGCTATTTTGTTTGCCATGGCAAACCCTGTTCCTGAAATCATGCCGGATTTGGCAAAAGAAGCAGGTGCAAGAGTTGTCGGTACAGGACGTTCCGATTTTCCAAATCAAGTAAACAATGTCGTTGCATTTCCTGGTATCTTTAAAGGCGCTTTGGAAGGGCGTGCCACACAAATTACAGAAGAAATGAAACTTGCCGCTGCAAATGCCATTGCAGGACTTGTATCAGATGAAGAATTAAGTGACACAAATATTCTCCCGGAAGCATTTGATCCACGCGTTGCAGATGTAGTAAGCAATGCGGTAAAATCTCTTATCTAATGAAACGTTGGGGTGAAAAACGATACTATTCCCTCGATTATTATTTAAGGGAAGTTTACGGCGAAAAGTTATATAAACTTTCCCTTAACGGAGGAATGACCTGTCCAAACCGTGACGGAACACTGGACAATCGGGGATGCATTTTTTGCAGTGCGGGCGGCTCGGGAGATTTTTCCGCCCCTTCCTCCATTAATATAAAAGAGCAGATTGCCTACGGCAAGAAATTAGTAGAAAGAAAATATACGGGGCATTCGTATATTGCCTATTTTCAAGCATATACAAATACTTATGCCCCCGTTTCGTATTTGGAAAAAATTTTTACTGAGGCTATTGAAGAACCAGAAATCAAAATACTCTCAATAGCAACCCGTCCCGACTGTCTGGGTAAAGATGTTTTAGATTTACTCACACGATTAAACAAAATCAAACCTGTATGGGTTGAATTAGGGCTACAGACAATTCATGAAGAAAGTGCCTTATTTATCAGGCGGGGCTACCCGTTAAATGTTTTTGAAACTGCCGTTAAAAATCTTCGTACTATCGGAATCACAGTTATTGTCCATACAATTCTTGGACTTCCAAATGAAACCGAAGAGATGATGCTAGAAACTATTTCCTATCTAAATCGGTTAGATATTCAAGGCATTAAACTTCAGTTACTGCATATCCTAAAAGGAACGGATATGGCAATATTCTTTAAAAATCATGAATTTCATCTTCCCACTTTAGAAGAATATATGGTATTATTAAGTAGATGTATATCTTTACTCCGTCCAGATATTGTGGTTCACCGCCTTACAGGTGACGGTCCTAAAGATTTACTTATCGCACCACTTTGGACAGGCAGCAAACGTTTTGTCCTAAATTCCATACAGCGATATTTTAAAAGCGAAGACATATGGCAGGGAAAAGAATATTTCCCTCAGTAGAAAGGGGTGTTTGTATGTCTGAAACCTTTACTTTATACAAACTCATTGTATTATATATGTTGGAAAAAGTTGATTTTCCTCTTACAAACGGACAAATTTCAGAATTTATTTTGGATAAAGGCTATACCACTTATTTCAAATTGCAGCAAGCATTATCAGAAATGGTGGACGCCCGATTTATTCAGGAAGAAACAACCCACAATCGTACTTTATATCATCTTACGGAAGAGGGCAGCGAAACAATCCAGTTTTTTATTAACAAACTATCTCCTGCCATTCGCGACGATATAGATGCGTTTTTTAAAGAGCATAAATACGAATTAAAAAATGACGTTTCCGTTAAAGCAGATTATTTTCCAAATGCCAATCAGGAATTTTCTGTCCGCTGCCAGATTATTGAAAATAATGCAAGTCTTATGGAACTTGTTCTTACCGTTCCTTCCGAACATGAAGCGGAAACCATCACAAATAACTGGCGTCAGAAAAACGAAGAAATTTATGCTTTTCTTATGAAAAATCTGTTATAAACGTACAAAGCACGCTTCTTAATAGGAACGTGCTTTTATTCTGTCCAAATATTCTTTTATCTCCTTTTCATGTCCGTTTTCTGTCGGATGATAGAAAGTCACATCTTTTATCTCATCAGGGAGATACTGTTGTTTTACATAATGTTCTGGATAATCATGAGCATATTTATATCCTATACCATGCCCTAAATTTTTCGCCCCTTTATAATGAGAATCCTGTAAATGTGGCGGAACCGTTGTCTTTTGATTTTTCACATTATCCATTGCATTGTTAATTGCCATATAGGAAGCGTTACTCTTCGGAGCAGACGCCACATATGTTACCGCCTGTGCCAAGATAATTCTCGCCTCCGGCATACCGATTCTTTCTACTGCCTGCGCCGCCGATACAGCTACGGTCAAAGCATTCGGATCTGCATTTCCCACATCTTCCGATGCACAAATCATAATACGCCTTGCAATAAATTTAATATCTTCCCCCGCATATAACATTTTCGCCAAATAGTAAACTGCCGCATCAGGATCTGATCCCCTCATACTTTTAATAAATGCTGAAATCGTATCATAATGGTTATCTCCGGTTTTATCATAACGCACAACTCTTTTTTGAATACATTGTTCTGCCACTTCCAACGTAATGTGAATTTTCCTATCCTCACTTCTAGGTGTTGTCAGTATACCCAACTCTATTGCATTTAACGCATTTCTAGCATCTCCGCCTGAAATATCCGAAAGAAATTCCAACGCATCCTCGTCTATCTCTCCATGATACGTTCCCATTCCTTTTTCCGTGTCATATACCGCACGTTTTAACAGGATTTTTATATCTTCTTTGTCCAACGGTTTCAATTCAAATACGCTGGAGCGAGAAAGTAATGCCCCATTTACTTCAAAATACGGATTTTCCGTTGTTGCACCAATTAAAATAATTGTGCCATCTTCCACAAACGGAAGGAGGTAATCCTGCTGTCCTTTATTAAATCGATGAATTTCATCTATAAATAAAATTGTTCTTTTTCCGTACATTCCCAAATTATTTTTCGCCTGTCCGATAACGGATTCCATATCCTTTTTTCCGGCAACAGTTGCATTCATCTGCATAAATTCTGCACTTGTTGTATTGGCAATCACCTTCGCCAAAGTCGTTTTCCCTGTTCCCGATGGACCATAAAAAATAATAGAACTTAATTTATCCGCCTTAATGGCACGATAAAGCAATTTATCTTTTCCAATAATATGTTGCTGCCCTACCACTTCTTCCAATGTTGTCGGTCGAAGCCTTGATGCTAAAGGCGACTCTTTTTCTTTCGTATTTTCCCGCATATATTCAAATAAATCCATATTGTTTCACCTACACTCCTGCTAATTCCCTAATGACTTCTCCTGCGATAATCAATCCTGCCACAGAGGGAACAAAAGCAACACTTCCCGGAAGAGAACGGCGTTTTCCCTTTTCTTCCCCTGTCACTCGTTCCGAAATATTAATCGGCTGCTCATCAGAATACAATACTTTTAATTTTCGTATTCCTCTCGCCTTCAGTTCTTTTCGCATTACCTTGCAAAGAGGGCATACTGATGTTTTGTAAATATCAGTAATTTCAAATCTTTCAGGATATAATTTATTCCCCGTTCCCATACTGCTGATTATCGGAATATCCTTCTTCTTCGCCATTTCCACCAAAGCAAGTTTTGCCGTTACTGTATCAATGGCATCAATAATATAATCCACCTGCTCTGTAAATAGTGTTTCGATATTTTCAGGAAGAACAAACATTTCATGTGTTATTACTTCAATCTCCGGACAAATATCTTCTATTCTTTCTTTCATTATTTCCGTCTTATATCTTCCTACCGTACTGTGATAAGCAATGGACTGCCTGTTAATGTTTGTTATAGAAACCACATCGTTATCCACAAGAATAAGTTTCCCAACTCCGCTTCTTGCAAGGGCCTCTATACAATGAGAACCTACTCCCCCGACTCCAAAAACCATTACCGAAGATTTCTTCAGATTTGAAACTCCTTCCTCTCCGAGCAGCAGTTCTGTTCTTGAATATTCGTTTATCATTGCATTCTCCAATCTATTCTAATATAAGTTTATCTACCGTCACAAATTCATACCCTTCTTTCTGTAAAATATCAATAATCCGAAGGGCTGCATCGACTGAACTCTGATAGCAGTCGTGCATTAATATAATATCATTTTCTTTTACCTCCGTCACTACTTTATTCACAATTTCATCTGTGTTTTCCGTTGTCCAGTCCAAAGGGTCAATCGACCACGCCACCGGAAATACGTCCATTCTTCCAATTAGATTTTTCTTCCAACTTCCAAAAGGCGCTCGCAAATATTCTACATTTTCCTTTGTCACCTTCTCAATCACCTGATTTGTCTTCCTTATTTCCGACACAGCCTCCTCGTCTGATATTTTACTTATATCTACATGGTTATATGTATGATTTCCTATGAGATGTCCTTCTTCTTTTTCCCGCTGAATCAATTTGGGATTTGCCTCTGCCATTTTCCCTATGACAAAAAAACTTGCCTTTACGTTTCTCTCTTTTAAACCGTCCAACAATCGAGGCGTATATGTTTCACTTGGTCCGTCATCAAATGTAATCGCTATTCTGGGCTTTTCTGACAATATTTTTTCTGTTTCCACCACCTCCTGTCTATGCGGAAAATTTATCCCCAATGCCTGAAGTAATACGAATGTGTATAACAATCCACACAAACAGGACCCGTTTTTTATTTTTTTCATTTTACACAACCCTTTTCTCTATATTCTATAAAACATATGAAAATGTTATATAAAACTTTCTTTCTCTATAACAAATAAAAAATAACAGGCTGTTACACCAATGTCATTAAGTTAAGATATTGAAAATGTATTTTCTTATAGAGCAAGGTATATAGAAATATGTACCCTGCTCTTTTTTTGCGATTTTAAAAAAAGGGTTGACAAATATCAAAAAATTTGCGGCGAAGCCCCTTGTTTATAGGAGGTGACGTTAATGAACTTAAAAATTGTTTACTAAAGATTATTGATAAAATGGCACTTTCTTCTGACGTCTTTAATCTTTCAGGAAAGCCGGCTTTTTGTCGTAAAAGTAAATTCAACTTTTCCACGTTAATTCAATTTATTCTTTCTTTTGGATGTAACAGTCTTGGACATGAGATAGGAGAATTTTTTGAATATAGGAAAGGGTTTCCAACTGTGTCAGCATTTGTCCAACAAAGAAAAAAAACTCAGTTACACTGCCTTAGAACATCTGTTTTATCGCTTTAATGAATGTACATTTAAAAAACCTGTCCTTTATAAAAATTATCGTTTACTTGCAATTGATGGAAGTGATTTTTTACTACCTTACAACTCTCAAGAAGATAATGTTATGGGTGATAATCATTTCTCGACACTCCATTTGAATGCACTTTTTGATGTTTGTAGTAAAAACTTTTTGGATGCCATTGTTCAAAAGGGATTGCACGAAAACGAAACTGGTGCAGCATGTGAACTTGTGGATCGAATCGATGAAAAACATCCTGTTATAATCATGGCAGACCGTGGTTATGAGAACTATAATCTTTTTGCTCATATTGAAGAGAAACTTTTTGATTATGTTATAAGGGTTAGAGATTCTGATAGTTCCTGTATGGTTTCTGGGCTAAATCTTCCCAAAACAGAGGAATATGATATTACAAAACGGGTGGTATTAACTAGACATTCCACTGGTCCAGCTGCGATTAACACAAAAAAATATAAGTATCTTTCAAAAAAGTCCCGATTTGATTATATTGAAAATAGCAAAAGTCCTGATTATGAGATAACAATACGGTTTGTCAGGTTTCTTTTGGATGACAATACATATGAAGTTCTTGCAACGAGCCTTCCAGAAGAAATATTTTCAACGGAGGATTTGAAAGAAATCTATCATCAAAGATGGGGAATAGAAACCGGCTTCAGAGAATTGAAATATATTCTTGGATTGTCTGCATTTCATTCTAAACAGGAGAATTCCATTTTACAGGAAATATATGCAAGATTAGTTATGTACAACTTTAGCATGTTGATTGCTCAACATGTAAAACCAAAAGAAAAAGACCTGAAGTATAAACTACAGATCAATTTCACGCAGGCTACCAAAATCTGTTTGAACTTTTTCAGGTACAAAGGAAAGGAGCCTCCTTATGATATTGAAGCCACAATTCAACGGTTCTTACTCCCAATAAGACCCAACCGAAAACGACAGCGAGTTTCTGTCAGTACATGTGTGGTTTCATTCAATTATAGATTAGCATAAATCAGAAATAATTCAATCCTTTTTACTCCTCCGATTTCGAAGGAGTTATTGTAGTACAAAAAATCAAACGAAATTTTTCTTGTAATACAAAATCAGAGCATATCCGAATTAGATATACTCTGATTTGTATATTTTTGTTTTGAATTGTCATTTACATCATTTTAACTTAATGACATTGGCTGTTACACCTGTTATCCTTATTTCTTCTTTCTGACGCTATATCCAAAAGTTCCAAGCAAATTTCCGACACCATAATATTCTCCGTGAGAATATACAATCGGTTTTGCCCTTGACAATTCAAATTTATTTTTTTCATTCAAATAAGTTTCGTCAATATCAACCGCAACAACATCTGCCAAAAACATATGATGAGATCCTAATTCTTCAATCTTTCTCACTTTACATTCAATATTGACAGGACTTTCCTTAATAAGAGGAGCATTAACAATACTTGCTTTCTCTTCTGTCAGTTTCATTTCTTTAAATTTGTGTACATCTCTTCCCGAACGCACACCACAATAATCTGTCGCATAAGCCAAAGCCTCTGTTGTAAGATTTACAACAAATTCTCCGGTACTTTTTAAAATATCGTAAGAATATCTCTCCGGTCGAACAGAGATAGACAGCATCGGCGGATTTGTACAAATAGTTCCCGCCCATGCCACTGTTATAATATTAGATTTTCCATTCTCATCTGCCATACTGACCATAACGGCAGGCAATGGATATAACATATTTCCTGCTTTCCATGTCTGTTTTGCCATTTTTTCTCCTTAACTCTGCAATGATACTACAATCGCAGGTATCAACTGTTTTTTACGCGATACAACACCTTTTAAAATAATCTCTTCCGTATCCCCCGACAAATCAAATGCTTCCAACACAAGATTTTTTGCATTATTTCCAACACAGAGTAATTCGGTTGCTTCTTCAATAATATTAGTCAACATAATGAACATCATATCAATACCTTTTTCCACAAGAGCAGTTTTTAAATACGGTAAAATACGTTCCTTAATCTCATCTAATTCTTCTTTACTCATTGAATTAATCTGTCCTACACCAAAATCAACTCCGCTTACTTCAAACTTTTTGAAATCCTGAAAACAAATTTCTTTTGCCGTCTTATTAACAAGATTACTTCCTGCCTTAAACATATTTCCTGCCAGTTCTTCAATATCAATATGTGCAATTTCAGCCAATTCTCTCCCTGCTTTTTCATCTACTGCCGTACAAGTTGGCGAACGGAACATTAGTGTATCTGAAGTAATCGCCGAACAGAGAAGACCTGCTATTGTTTCATCAATCTCTACGTTATTTTCTAAATACATCTGATATACGATTGTTGCTGTACATCCTACGGGCTGATTTCTGAAATATACCGGACCAACGGTTTCAATTCCCGTTCCTAAACGATGATGATCTATAATCTCTAATATATCTGCTTCTTCTATTCCGTCAACCGCCTGTGTTTTTTCATTATGGTCCACTAAAATAATCTGCTTTTTCTTCGCATCCAATAAACGTCTTCGGGAAATAAATCCCACAAATCTTCCATGTTTATCAATAACAGGGAAATCACGATAACGCTTTTTCGTCATAACTTCTTTAATATCATCAATATAATCACTCGTCTTAAATGCAGTAAAATTTTCTTTTGTCATAAAATGTTTTACCGGAATACTCTGGTTAATCAATCTCGCCACCGTAAACGTATCGTGAGGTGTGCGGATAATAACACAACTTCTCTCTTCCGCAATCTTTTTGATTGTTTTTGAAACAGTTGCATTCTGACATACAACAAGACAACTTGCATCCATTTCTAACGCACACAATTGGGATTCATAACGGTTTCCTAAAATAACCAAATCGTCCTGCTCAATAAAGTTTTCCATTAATTCAGGACTGGATGCGGCAATAACCACCTTCCCTTTAATAAAGTAAGCGTGTTCATTTCCAGTTACAATCTCCCCGTCCAATGTATTTGCAATACTTCTGTACTGCGTTCTTGCAGACGCCAATATATTGCTATCATACACTTCCATATAAGAAGTAGCAATATCACCGATTGTAATCAACCCTTCCAATTCCCCGTTTACTGTAACCGGCATTGTTTTCGTATTATTCTCTTTCATCAATGCCCAAACTTTTTTAATGGATACACTGCTCTCCACACCCGACATCTTATTAATGTCAATATCTTTTACCTGTGTCTGTACATTATTTAACAGCCCCGGAGGAGTTACGCCAAAGCGTTTCAATACATATTGCGTTTCCTCATTTATCTGTCCCGCTCTCTTGGCAATATAATCATCTCCCGTAATCTGCTTTTTCAAATTTGCATATGCCAATGCAGAACAGATTGAGTCCGTATCCGGATTTTTATGCCCCACCACATATACTTTTCTTGCTTTCTTGTTTTCCATAAATTCTATATCACTCCTCGTTTAAATAGGTTGCTATTTTTTACTATGCAAGTGAAAAAAGAAACAGTCAAAGAACGTACTTCCATGACTGTTTTCTTCGCTAATCAACCTTTTTCTTACAATTGAATGTTTTTAAATAAATCCCCTAAACTTGTTCCGATTTCCTCTGCTTTTGGGATTTCCACTTCCTCAACCACTTCCTCTTCCGGTTCAATTAACGCTTTCATGCTCAGGCTGATTTTACCGTCTTTGACTCCGATAACTTTTACCGTAACTGTATCTCCTACTGCCAATACATCCTTTGAAGATTTGATACGTTTATCAGAAATCTGAGAAATATGTACAAGTCCGGACAAATCATTTTCCAAATGCACAAATGCACCGTAAGTCTGTAAAGATTCTACCGTACCTTCCAAAACGCTTCCCACTTCCACAGTGCTAAGTCTGCGTGCTTTTTCTTCATTTTCCTTCTCTTTTAAAATTTCTCTGGCAGACAGTACTAATTTATTCTCCGCCTGATTAACATCAATGACACGCACTTCAATCTCTTTCAATAAATATGCCTCTATATTTTCCACATAAGAAAGAGATAAACGTGAAACAGGAATAAATCCTCTGATTCCTTCAATATATGCGATTGCTCCACCATTTACAATTCCTTCTACTTTAACGGAAAGATTTCTCCCTTCTTCCATATAGCGTGTGACAATGTTCCACGGATTTGCCACATCAAACTGGTCTTCATAATCTGCCATAGTTTCTGTCTGTAATTGTTCTTCGCTCATAATCTACACCTCTTCACTACTTCATTCTGTGCAATTATTGTACCACAAATATATACTAAATTGCACCCCTACTTTTTCTTTTCACGTTCTTTAATAATCATCACAATCTGATAAATACAATATGGTATCAAGGATATTACACCTGCCATTAAGAAAAACGGTATGGTAAACACGATAACAACTATTTTCACCACTGTCGATACTTTACCGATAGCCTTCAAAAGAAGATATACTCCATTAATTATCCCCGCTATGAGCCAGCCACCCAACAAACCTATTTGAAGTGCAAACAATGCTCTATTTCCCCAGAGGAGTAACTCTACATCCATCATCGATAACGACTGATAAAGCCGAAGCCCCATAGCGCTGTAAATAATAAAGCCAATCGCATATCCCAAAACTATCCAAAGCAGGTAATTTATCCTTTGTCTTCGTTTGTACTTTTTTCTTCCGTTAAAAAATTTCAAATCCGGTTTTTCTTTGTACAACTGATTTTCTTCCCACCGTACACTCTCTGACACATTCTGCTCTTCCTCTTCTTTTCCGTTCATAACTGCCAGAAGTCTTTCAGCATTTTTTACATAGTATGTACGGTTTCCATGTTCTAAGACAAACTGACAATATTCTTTTGCCTTATCTATATTCCCTCTTCCAAACTCTGCTCTTGCCATCAATGTATATACGGAAACCTTCTGAAGCATTCGGGACATTTCAGAAGCACATTCTGAAATCAGTTTATCATAGACTGGATAATCTTTTCGATATGCCGACACTTGCAAATCCATCCACTTTATCTGCTGAATAATCAATTTCTTTTCCATTGCTTTAGCATTCTTCAATTTCTTTTCCAAAACATTTTTCACCTTTGCCAACTGCTCTTCGTCATGTTTAACGGAAAAATACATTCTCATAAAATCATAATAACTCAATTCAAAACGTGATGGCAAATCAGAAAAGTCTATTTTGTTCATTAACTCGTATGCCGAATCTTCATATCCCTGCATTATAAGTGCCGTAGCAATCTGGATATTGTAAAAATTTTTTACTCGCTCTTTTTTTGCTTTCATGCGAAAGTATTCGCATATTTCTTTGAAACGAAACGGATCACATTCCTCATACAAAACATCTTGCATTTTCTTCATTTGGGTTCTTTTCCAAAATCCAAAAGATAGTTCCGCACCTAATATAATAATCGTAGAAACTCCCCACACACCACCTATATCGTTAGTGCTAATTAGTTCGTATCCTGTAAAAAGTAACCAGCCAATTACAACAATATAAAGTATTATTGTACCAAAATACACTCGTTTCCTATAATTTTCCGCCCATTTTCTATCCGTAGACACCCACTCCTTTTTACAATTGCTCTAAATCCTCCATCCAAATTGTCATACACGCATCACTCGGCATTCTCAAATCTCCTCTTGGAGATAATCCTACCGTTCCGACCTTTGGTCCATCCGGCAGACATGAACGTTTAAATTGTTGTGTAAAGAAACGCCTGCAAAAACTCTTCAACCATTTTAAAATTGTTGCATCTTCATATTCACCGGCAAACGCTTTCTTGGCAAGACGATAAATTTTAGAAGGTTCATAACCATATCGAAGCATATAATACAAATAAAAGTCATGCAATTCGTAAGGTCCTACCACATCTTCTGTTTTTTGTTCAATTTCTCCCTCTTTCGCTGGAAGAAGTTCAGGACTGATTGGTGTATCTAAAATATCCAATAATGCTTTTTGTAAAGTTTTATCTTCGCATTCTAAAGCACAGTGTTTTACGATAAACTGTACAAATGTTTTCGGAATGGAAGAATTAACTCCGTACATAGACATATGATCGCCGTTATACGTTGCCCAGCCAAGCGCCAACTCTGACATATCTCCCGTTCCGATTACCATACCGTTTTCCATATTGGCAATATCCATTAACACCTGTGTTCTTTCACGCGCCTGTGCATTTTCATAAGTAACATCAAAAAGATCTTCTCTTTGCCCGATGTCTTTAAAATGATTTTTAACCGCCTCACGAATCGAAATTTCCCGAAGAGTCACACCCAGTTTTTCAATCAAAATACACGCATTTTGATATGTTCTGTCCGTCGTTCCAAAACAAGGCATCGTCACTGCCGTAATATTTTTCCGATCAATTCCAATCATATCAAATGTTTTCACTGCCACAAGCAATGCTAATGTAGAATCTAAACCACCGGAAACACCAATAACAACATTTTTACAATTTGTATGCTGTAAACGTTTTTTCAATCCTAATGCCTGAATCATCAAAATCTCTTCACAACATTCATCTCTTTCTTTTTCATCTTCAGGAATAAACGGCATCCGGGAAATACTTCTTGTCAACTCTGTTTCTTCCTTTTCGATTTCAAAAGGCACTGTAACCAAGAAATGTTTCCCGCTCATCTGCTGAAAAGTCGTATTCTTTCTTCTCTCATTTAATAGGCGGTGTACGTCTATTTCCGAATAAATGACATCATTCATATAACGTCTTGATTCTTTTAAAACAGTTCCGTTTTCTGCAATAATATTATGTCCTCCGAAAACTAAATCTGTTGTAGATTCTCCCGCACCTGCGTTGGCATATACATATCCTGCAATCATTCTGGCAGACTGCCCCGAAATTAAAGATGTTCTATACCCGTCTTTACCATATGTTTCACTACTTGCCGAACAGTTTACAAGAATTGTCGCTCCCTCTGTTGCCGCCATAATGCTTGGTGGAATCGGTGACCAGACATCCTCACAAATTTCTGCAGAAACAATCAATTCTTCCATACCTTTTGCCTTAAAGAGAATTTGCGGTCCAAACGCAACCTGCTCGCCTTCGTACAAAATTACTCTTGCTTCTTCCGGACCTGCCTGAAACGTTCTCATCTCATAAAATTCCGAATAGTTTGGCAAAAATGTTTTTGTCACCAATCCTATAATTTTCCCTTTATTTAACGCCGCCGCCACGTTATATAGTTTTCCATTAATTGCCAACGGAACACCTACAAAAACCAAGGCGTCTTTATTCTCTGTGTAAGCCGCAATTTCATTTAATGCCTCTCTGGCACGTTCCAACAAAATATCCTGAAAAAATAAATCTCCACAAGTATATCCCGTCACGCAGAGTTCCGGAAAAACAACGATTTTTGCCCCATTGGCAACCGTTTCATCAATTAGTTTGCAAATCTGCTCTGTGTTATATGAAATATCTGCCACCTTAATATCCGGTGTCGCTGCCGCTACTTTTACAAACCCCTGTTTCATAATCTATCTGCTCCTTTTTAACATTTCTTTTAATTCTTCTACGGAAAATGTATAGTTCGTGTTACAGAAATGGCAGTTTACTTCTATTTCTTTTCCGTCATCAATCATTTCCTGAATATCTTTCTTACCGATACTGATAATCGCTTTTTCTACCCTTTCTTTTGTACAGTTACAGTAAAACTGAGTTGGAACTGTATCCGTAAATTCAACGTCCAATCCTTCCAATACTTCTTCCAAAATATTTTCCGGTGTATACCCCCTATCTAACATTGCCGTAACAGACGAAATTTTCTTAATATTTTCTTCCAATTTCGACAATACCTCTTCCTCAACAAAAGGCATAACCTGTACAATAAATCCGCCTGCCTGTTTTACCGTATTATCTTTTTCCATTAATACCCCCAACCCTACTGAAGACGGAACCTGTTCAGATGTGGCAAAATAATACGTCAAATCTTCCGCAATCTCACTTGTCTGTAAAATTGTCTGCCCCACATACGGCTCTTTTAAGCCCATATCTTTAATAACGCTTAATACCCCCAAATCCAATGCGCCTGCAACATCTAATTTTCCCTGTTTATTCGGTGGCAACATAACATTTGGATTTTCCACATACCCTTTAACATTTCCGTGTCGGTCCGCCGTAACGGTCAACGCTTTAATCGGTCCGTCACATTTAATCTGAATAGTAAGCATATCCGTATCGTTTTTCATCATACTTCCCATCATTGCACCGCCTGTCAAAAGCCTTCCAAGCGCTGCTGTTGCAACAGGGCTCGTATTGTGCGCCTGTCTTGCTTTTTCCACTACGTCTTTTGTTGTTGCGGCAAATGCACGAATCTGGTTATTTCCTGCTGTTGCTCTTACAATATAATCTTTCATTTCTATTTTCCTCTTTCCCTTGCTATTACATAAACTCGTTCACTGTTTTCTCTTGGTTCTTCATGAGTAAACGCATCATACGCTGCCACATATTCCAACCCCGACTTCTCTACCAAACGACGAATCGTTTCCAAGCAATATGCTTTCTGATAATGAGTTTCCTCATACTTATGATAATAATCTGACTCTCCCTCACGGATAAACAAACTGAGTTCATACTCATTTATCTCTTCCTCATCATAATAATAATTATCCCAAATAAAACTGCATTCATCTCTGTTTTCCGCAATTGTCCTATCTCCCAAAAGTTCCCGATATTTATAAATGGTATTGAAATCAAAAATAAATATCCCTTTCGGGTCCAAGTAATTATTTACAAGTCTGAAAACTTCCGTCAATTCATCTTCTTCCATGATATAATTGATTGAATCACAGACACTGACAACTGCTTTTACCGTGCCATATAACTCAAACTCTCTCATATCCTGTAAAAGATACAAAATATCATGACCGGAAGATAACTTCTTCTCAAGGGCAATCTCCAGCATTTCTTCAGCATTATCTATTCCAATCATATCGTATCCTGCCGATGCAAGCAATTCCGTCATCGTCCCTGTTCCACACCCCAGTTCCAAGACCAGCCCTTCCGTCACTCCGTATTCTGTTAAAAGTTCTTTTACATAAACACTCCATTCTTCATACGGAATATTATCCATAAACGTATCATAGACAGATGCAAAACTTGTATACGCTTCCATTTGGAAATCACCTCTTTCTAAAACATAATCTGTTTTATTATACCATATCTTTTTATTTAAAATCAATCCCGCTAATTTTTCTTGACACACTATTTATTCCGCGTTAGAATGTAGAAGAAATAAATAAACTCGGTAGGTGAGGTTACCATAGGGATTTGGTTTTTCCTAAGATTGCTGCCGCAAAATTGTGGAGACACAATTAGTTGGTTAGCAGGCTATGTCGGAACAAGGCATAACCTAATGCAATTTTTATGCCCTATGATACTAAAGCTTGAACGATGTCCATTGTGGGAGTATTTTTATACCTTGTCATTGTTTAAGCAGTGACAAGGTTTTTTATTTTTATTCAGAAAGGCAGGTGAGGGCAATGGATGCTGGGGCCAGTAGGTATATCTTAATATTGGTAAATAAAATAAAAAAAGAAAAAAGGAGATGTCATCATGAACACAACAATTTTTATGGAACTTTTGGCAAAAAGAGAATTCAAAGCCATTCGGAGCATTCTAGAAGTGATGAACGCAGTGGACATTGCCATTCTGCTTTCCGAATTAGAAGATAAGGAACTTGCATTGGCATTCCGCCTAATTCCAAAAGACAAGGCAGCCGATGTATTTTCCAATATGAATAACTCCATGCAGACTTATCTCGTAAATATTTTCACAGAAAAAGAATTAAAAGAACTGCTGGATGATCTGTATATGGATGATACCGTAGATATGTTGGAAGAACTTCCTGCAAATCTTGTTACAAGAATACTGGACACGGTTGACAGTACAAAAAGAAACAGCATCAACCAGTTGCTGAATTACCCTGACGACAGTGCCGGAAGTATTATGACAACTGAATATGTCAATCTAAAAAAATCCATGACAGTTAAAGATGCTATGCTACACATTAAAGCGGTAGGTATTCACAAAGAAACCATTTACACTTGCTATGTACTTGAACATCGCCGTCTAATCGGTATTGTGTCCGCCAAAGACTTAATGACAATGGAAGATGATACTGTCATTGAAGAAATCATGGAAACAGAAATCATCTCCGTTTCCACTCATACCGATCAGGAAGAAGTCGCAAAACTTTTCTCTAAATACGGACTTCTCGCTGTTCCTGTATTGGACACGGGAAATTTAATGGTCGGTATCGTCACTGTCGATGACGCTATGGATGTTATGGTTGATGAGGCAACAGAAGATATTACCATTATGGCAGCTGTAAACCCAAGTGAGAAATCTTATTTTGAAACTTCTGTTTTTTCTCACGCAAAAAACCGTTTTTTATGGTTGTTGATTTTAATGCTTTCTTCTACTATCACCGGATCAATCATCACCAAATATGAAAACGCGTTCGCAGCTATACCGCTTCTTGTATCATTTATTCCAATGTTAATGGATACCGGTGGAAACTGCGGTTCACAAAGTTCAACTTTGATTATCCGAGGACTCGCCTTGGAAGAAATTAAATTTTCGGATATTTTCCGTGTTATGTTTAAAGAATTTCGCATTGCCCTTTTAGTCAGCGCCGGACTTGCCGTTGCAAACGGAATCCGTATTTTCCTAATGTATCATGATGCGAAACTTGCAATTGTAATCGGACTTTCTCTGATTGCTACCGTTATTATCGCAAAATTAATCGGCTGTATCCTTCCGTTATTTGCAAAAAAATTGCATTTAGACCCTGCCATTATGGCTGCACCGCTTATCACAACACTTGTGGATACTTGTTCGATTATCATTTATTTTTCTATTGCAACAAAAATATTTGCTTTATAGACAAAAACTCAGACCAATTCAAAATCGGTCTGAGTTTTTTAGTTATTCTTTTTCCGCCAGCATTTTCTTCAAATAAACTAAGAACCATGCTACTAAAATCACGCCTTTAAAAATACTTGAAATGGTAATACTCCACCAAATTCCGTTTAAACCTAATGCTGTTGATGTAAGTGCTATAGCCATCGGAATGCGGGCTGCTGTCAAAATAATGCTTGAAATTGACGGTGGAATTGTCTTTCCCAGTCCCGAAAACGCTCCTGCCGTTGTCAACTCAATACACATAAAAAGTTGGGATACTCCTAAAATTTTCAAATAATCTACTCCCATCGGAAGTACATCTGCTTCCGGAATAAAAATTTTAAAAATAACCGCCGGAAATACCATAAGTACAAACGTACAAAAAATTCCCCACACGATTTCTATACGCATTGCCACTTTATATCCCTGTACAATTCTCTTTTTATTTTTCGCCCCATGGTTCTGTGCCATAAAAGCATTTACAGCCGCACCAAATCCTTCGGCAGTCATCCATGAAATAGACTCAATCTGAGAACCCACTTTCTGAACTGCCACCGCACTATCACCAAATCCTGCAATCATTCGTGCGATAATCATAGAAATACTTGTAAAAATCATACTCTGCACACCTGTCGGAAAACCGATTTTTACAATTGTCATCATACTTTTCTTATCCACTTTTTCAAGCAAACGCACCTTTTGAAAAATAATCTCATCTTTTAAAGCCGCCATAATAAATACGCCTGTTACAATCATCTGTGCAAAAACCGTCGCAATTCCTGCACCCATAACACCCATTTTAGCAAAAGGACCTACGCCGAAAATCAGAACAGGATCCATAATAATATTAATAACAAGCCCTGCTGCAGTTGCTACAAAAGATGTCCTACTATTTCCCATAGCCGTCATAATTCCGGTAAAAATCTGATTTAAAAAGGAGAAAATCACTCCCCCGCAAGTAATCTGTAAATAAATTCTTGCATCAGCAACCACCTGCCCGCTGTTCAGTTTAAAAAAATCAATCAGCGGATTTGCCAGTACAACTGCCAGCACACCATAAATCAAACCTAACGCTATCCCTAACTGCAATGCGCTTTTTGCATAACTTACCGCCTGTTTATCTTCTTTCGCCCCCAAAGCCTGCGCTACTTTTACCTGACCGCCCATTTTTGCCAATGTAGCCAGTCCGTTTGCCAGCCACATATACATTCCAGCGGCGCCTACCGCCGCCACGGCTGAACTTCCCACTCTTCCAATCCAAATCATATCCGTCAGGTTGTACGCCATCTGGATAAGTGATGTCGCCATAATCGGAAGTGCCAACCCTGACAGTGACGGCAGAATCGGCCCTTCTAACAGATTAATGTTTTTCTTCATTTCCTTTCACTCTCTCATATCTTGTAAATACATACTCTAAATCAAAATACGTCTGTTCCTCAGTAATCCCCGTCATTTTCCAACCTTCCATTTCATCAAGATTTGGAAAATATGTATCCGCCTCATAAGCATGGTCAATCTTTGTCACATACGCTGTTTTACAATACGGAAGAAGTTGTCTGTAAATACTTTCCCCTCCGATAACATAAATCTCTTCTTCTCCATATTTTTTCAATTCTTCCAATGCCTCTTCCACACTTGTAACGACAACGGCATCTTTTACTTTATAATTTTTATCTTTTGTAATCACGATATTTGTACGGTTTTTAAGAGGCTGTCCTGCCGGAAAACTTTCTAAGGTCTTTCTTCCCATAACAACAACCTTTCCCATTGTTGTTTCACGGAAAAATTTCATATCTGCCGGAATACTTACTAAAAGTCTGTTTCCACAGCCGATTGCCCAGTTTTTATCTACTGCTACGATTAAATTCATTCTCGTTCCTCCTTACACTGCAATTGGAATATTTTTAATCTGCGGACCTGTCTGATAATTATCCAGCCTTACGTCATCCGGTGTAAATTCATAAAAATCTTTTACTTCCGGATTAAGCCAGAATGTAGGAGCCGGATAAGGCTCTCTTGAAATCAACTCTTCAATTAAAGGAATATGTCTGTCGTAAATATGCGCATCCGCAATAACATGAACAAGTTCTCCAACCTGCATATCACACACCTGTGCAAGCATATGCACAAGCACTGCATACTGGCATACATTCCAGTTATTCGCCGCTAAAACGTCCTGCGAACGCTGATTTAAGATAGCATTCAATACTAATTTATCACTGTCCTTTTTCTTTGTCACATTAAATGTCACACTATATGCACATGGGTATAAATTCATCTCATGTAAATCCTGATGTACATAAATATTGGTCATGATACGGCGACTATACGGATTATTTTTCAAATCATAAATAACCCTATCCACCTGATCCATCATTCCTTCTTTGTACTGATGTTTCACTCTCATCTGATAACCGTATGCTTTCCCGATAGAGCCATCCTCATCTGCCCAACTATCCCAAATATGACTATTCAAATCATTAATATTATTTGATTTTTTTTGCCATATCCAAAGCATTTCGTCCACACAACTTTTGATCCCTGTACGACGCAATGTCAATGCCGGAAATTCCTTTGATAAATCATAACGGTTTACTACACAAAATTTTTTCATTGTATAAGCGTAACTGCCGTCCTCCCATTTCGGACGCACCTTCTCGCCTTCCGTACTTACTCCATTATCAATAATGTCACGACACATTTCTATAAACACTTTATCTGCATAACTCATTTCATTATCTTCCCCTTTATTTTTTTACTTTAACCAGTTCAAAAACTCTGGCCTTTGACAGTGCTTTTGCTACAATATAGAAAAGAAAACTTTCAATCGGAACAGACATAACCTGTTTCCATACTCTGACCGGAATTAAAGCCCAAAACGCTTTTCCATACATAATGTGTAACCAGTATGTCCCTAGAAATACATTTACAATAATTGATACAATAATTTTCGCAATCAAAATTCTTTTAAACGTGATTGGACGATGATATAAAATCACCCCATAAATAACCGCTCCCAAAATTGCGTTAAATGTAAATCCAAAGAAATACGCTCCCGTAGGTTTTAACACAAACTTGATAATGTCAGTTACACCACCCATAATTCCGCCTACCACCGGACCGAACAGCAATGCCGTCATTTCATTGGCGATAAAGGAAAATCCGATTTTCAGAAAATCCGTTACCTGAATGGTAAAAAAGAATCCGAGTACGACACCGATTGCAATAAACATCGCAGTCACTACAATCGTTTTCAAATGTTTCAACTCTTGCCAAGAATCCTTAAACTGTGCTTTCATTTGTTCCATAAAAAATACCTCCTTTGCAGTAGTCCTCAAGCCACGCATAGCAGGTATACAATACAAACATATCTGTCATGTGTAGCAGCGGGATGCAAAATATGTACCGCAAGCCATTCACTTTTCGTCCCACCGGCAACTCCCCGTCCGGTCAGCACTTAACGCACATATTTCTACTCTGCTTTTTTATTTTATTTTCTTAGAAATTGTATCACAGTATGAAAAAAGATGCAAAAGAATTTCAAATTCCTCTGCATCTTTTTATTTTTTAGGCTTTTACCGTCACACTTTCTCTATGTTTTTTCGGATTTTTTTCCACTACGTCTTCATAAATCAGTTTCTGGCGTGTACCAAATTTTTCTTTATACTGTTTTCTCGCATATCCATAAAATATAATTCCCAAAAGTATCCATGCTCCTACGATTATCCACTCTTCCGTAATCAACTGAGAATTTCCCGGCACTACATATAACAGACACATGATTGTTGTTGTCAGAACAGCCATTCCTCCAACAAACTTTGCATTTTTCACTTTATACGGCCTGTTCATGTTCGGTTCACTTTTTCTTAGTTTTAAGAAAGAGGCAGAAACCATAAGATACGCAAGACAAACTGCAAAACTTCCCGCATCCGTAATCCATGTCATCATAGATTTACCGAAAAATGGTGCGATTACTGCAATAATTCCTACTAAAAGAATGGAATTTGTCGGTGTTTTTGTTTTCTTATTTACTTTTGCCAAAAATGCCGGTGCCATATGTGATTCAGATAGTGCCGCAATCGCTCTTGAACCACCCATAAAGAATGAATTCCAACTTGTAACAATCCCCATAATACCACCTAAAATACATACTGTAGAAGCAACATCGCTATTGAAATATGCTTTCTTCATCGCATCAGCCGTTACCAACTCAGATATACTCAAATCACCTTTTGACATAATAAGTGAAACTGCAAAAATAATTAACACATACCATGCAACCGCCATAAAAATAGAAAAGATAATAATTTTACCGATTTTCTTAAACGGAATGTTAATCTCCTCTGCCGCCTGCGGAATAACATCAAATCCAACAAGCATAAACGGTGTCATTACCGCAACTTTAAACACACCGCCAATCTCATCCCCTTTCAAAAACATCGGGTCAAGATTTGCCGTATTACCACGAACTACCGAGACCGCTATCAATGCAATTCCTACTAAAGCAATAACAACTGTAAGAATTGTCTGCACGTTTGCCGCTGTTTTCGCTCCCTTATAATTAATATAAGTAATAATAATCGCTGCCACTACCGCTACGGCAACCCAAGAAGCATATACATCAAAACCACCAATTGTATACATATATCCTTTTGTCACAAGTGACGGTGCAATGTATTTAATAACTGTCGGGAAAGCACACGCTTCAAAAGCAACAACACCTACATACCCTAAAATAATTGCCCATGTACAAATAAATGAACCGTTTTTACCAAAAGCCCTCAAACTAAATATATGTTCTCCTCCACATTCCGGCATTGCGGATGTCAGTTCTGCGTAAGTCAGACCTACAAACAATACCATAAATCCGCCGATTCCAAATGCAATCATTGCTCCGACACTGCCTCCATAATTAATCCATTCACCTGTCATAACAATCCAGCCCCAGCCAATCATCGCTCCAAATGCAATAACGAATATATCTTTTGAACTTAAGACTTTATCATATTTTGATTTTTTCTCACCCATAATTTTTCCTCACATTCTGTTTTTATGACAACTTCACTATCTCTAAAAGTTGTCACTCCAAGTAACAACTTTATTATATTCCAAAGTTGTCATTTATTCAAGTACCACTTTGTGAAAAATTACCCAAATTTAGCACATCCATTTTTAGCATATTGTACAGAGAAATAAAAAACCTGACTACCAACAAAATACTGCTGATAATCAGGGTATATTTTCTTCTCTACTTATCGGGATACATAAATCCTTTTACTCTATCGGGACACTCTTCATCACCTGTATAATATACAATGTCATTCAATCGGAAAACTGCTTTTGGTCCCGGTGACATAATCAAAGTTCCCTTTCTTTTTATGGCTATCACTGTCGCAAATGTTTCCTGCCAAAAGTTAATAGAACCAACTGTTTTGTTTAAATACGGTGTTTTTTCCGTAATAACAAGTTCATATGGAATAAACGGATTAATAGAACGATAATTATCGATCTTCTTGATAACTTCATCTAAATATCCGTATAATTCTTTTGTCGCTTTCTGCTGCTTCTCCACATTTTCTAAAATATTTCTTTTCAGACTCTGTATAGACTGCATGTGTTGGTGTTGCTGCAGAAAATTCTTGGCATTATCTTCTGATTTAATAACAACCCCGCTATTCTTCGCAACTTCCACAACGTCCCAGTCAGATAATACGCACATCGCTCTTCGTGCTGTTTCCGATGATACTCCATAACGACTTCCAATGGAAGACCTTGCATACACTTTCATCCCCTCTGTGTAGGTGCCTTCCACAATCTTATACGCAATATCCGCGGCTATTTGCTGGTACTTCGGGATTCCCACTTCATTTTTCAATTCCTTTTCCATAGATTTCCCTCCGAGTTTATACTTTTATATACAAAAAAAGCACGAGACGGGATTCGAACCCGCGACCCTCGCCTTGGCAAGGCGATACTCCACCACTGAGCCACTCGTGCATATTTGTTCTGCTCGTCAGAACAATTATTCAATTATTTCTTTTTGGAAGCACGAGACGGGATTCGAACCCGCGACCCTCGCCTTGGCAAGGCGATACTCCACCACTGAGCCACTCGTGCGTATTTGTTCTGCTCATCAGAACATCATTAATTATACTTCTGATTTTTATATTTGTCAACACTTTTTTTCATTTTATTCGTTTATAGACGTCTAAATCAATCTGTGTTAGTATATTTTTTAAAGATTACGATACATTCAGAGGAGGTATTTATATGAACCCAAAACAACAGGCTTATGAAAATCTTGCAAACACTATTATTAAAAATCTTGCCAAACGTAACATGGAAGGATTTTATTGTCCCGACAGCAGTTCAGCAGTTACTCTTGCAATGGAAATTATCGGCGAAAATGCCTCTGTCAGTTTCGGAGGTTCTGCCACTTTAAAGGAAACGGGAATACTGGATACTTTAAGAAAATCTTCTGCCCGCTTGATTGAACCATTTTCCGCTAAAACACCGGATGAAAAACGTCAAGCCTTTCTCGACTGTGTTTCATCAAACTATTTTCTTATGAGTTCCAACGCAATCACTATTGATGGTGAACTTATCAACATTGACGGAAACGGAAATCGTGTTGCCTGTCTTATTCACGGACCTGAACACGTTCTTCTTTTAGTAGGCATGAATAAGGTTGTTCCTGATGTAAAGACAGGTATATCCCGCGTACAAAACATGGCTTCTCCTGTCAATGCAGTTTCACTCAACAAGAAAACACCTTGTGGAATTACCGGACATTGTGGTGATTGTCACTCCGCAGACTGTATGTGTTGTCAAATAGTTGTCACAAGACATTCCAGACACACCGGAAGAATTAAAGTCATTTTGGTCGGAGAAGAACTGGGCTTTTAATTTCGCATATGAAAGAGGGGAAGATTTTATTCTTCCCCTCTTACTTTTATTCTTCTGTCTTTTCTTCTTCCACAACAATGGCAAGTCCTAATTCATCCAACTGTTTCTGGTCTACTCCTGCCGGTGCTTCCGTCATTAAGTCCGAAGCATCTTTTACTTTCGGGAATGCAATCACATCACGGATACTATCCTGTTTTGCCATAAGCATAATTAAGCGGTCTAATCCGTAAGCCAATCCTGCATGAGGTGGAACACCATATTTGAAAGCATTTAATAAGAATCCAAACTGTTCCTGTGCCTGTTCTTTTGTAAATCCTAATACTTCAAACATTTTATTTTGGATTTCCTGATTAAAGATTCGAACACTTCCTCCACCAAGTTCTGTTCCATTTAAAACAATATCGTATGCTTTTGCACGAACTTTTCCCGGATCTGTATCAATCAAATGTAAATCTTCTTCCATTGGCATTGTAAACGGATGATGCATTGCCGTATATCTTCCTGCTTCTTCATTCCATTCTAATAACGGAAATTCTGTTACCCACAAGAATTTATATTCGTTTTTATCCAATAGTTCTAACTGACGCGCAATTTCCAAACGGAGATTTCCAAGAACGTCCCAAACAACTTTATTGCAGTCCGCTGCGAATAGTAATAAGTCGCCGTTTTCTCCACCCATTGCATTTACAAGTGCAGTCATTTCCTCTTCACTCATAAATTTAGCAAATGAAGATTTCATTGTTCCATCTTCCTGAATTGCAATATATGCCAAACCTTTCGCTCCATATCCTTTTGCAAAATCAACTAATTTGTCAATTTTCTTACGAGGCATTGCCCCCTGTCCTTTTGCATTGATACCACGAACGCTTCCGCCCTGCTCAAGAGCATTTTTAAATACAACAAATTCACATTTTTTTACAACTTCAGAAACATCTGTCAATTCCATACCGAAACGAATGTCCGGTTTATCAGAACCAAATCTGTCCATTGCTTCCTGCCATGTCATTCTCTGAATTGGAAGAGAAACTTCTACGCCAAGAATTTCTTTGAATACTTTTGCAAGTAATCTTTCATTTACATCAATTACATCATCTACATCCACAAAAGATAATTCCATATCAATCTGTGTAAACTCCGGTTGTCTGTCTGCACGCAAATCTTCATCACGGAAACATTTTACAATCTGGAAATATCTGTCATATCCCGCACACATTAACAACTGTTTAAAAATCTGTGGTGACTGTGGAAGTGCATAAAAACTTCCCGGATGTACACGACTTGGCACAAGATAATCTCTTGCTCCTTCCGGTGTACTTTTAATTAACATCGGTGTTTCAATTTCCAAAAATCCTTCTTCCGCCAAAAACTGACGTGTCAGTGTGGCAACCTGACTTCTCATAATAAGATTTCTCTGTAAGTCCGGTCTTCTTAAATCTAACACACGATTTTTTAATCTGACTTCTTCTTTTGTCTTACTGTTTTCTTCAATTGGAAATGGAGGTGTTTCTGCCTCCGATAAAATTCGAAGTTCTGTCGGAAGAATTTCAATATCACCTGTCGCAATATTTTCATTTACTGCTCCCGAACGCTTAGCAACTTTTCCTACTACTGCCACTACATATTCCGAACGAAGACTTCCTGCCTTTTCAATTAATTCTGAAGAAACGCTTCCTTCTTCAAAAACAACCTGAACAATTCCCGAACGATCTCTTACATCGACAAAGACAAGTCCTCCTTTATTTCTATTTTTCTGCACCCAGCCCATTACGGTAACCGTTTCTCCGATATGGCTGCTGTTAAGTTCTGCACATCTATGACTTCTTTTCAGTCCCTGCATTGATTCTGCCATCTTTTCTCCCTGCTTTCTTTATAGTTTATCTTTAAAAAATTCCTGTATATCGTTGTACCCTTCCGAAGAAAGTTGTTCTTTTTGGAATTTTTTATTTTTCTTCATTACGCTAATCTGTACCTGATTACCTGCGGCACGCTCTTCTTTTGCGAGTGAAAGTACTTTCAACAATCCTTGCTGATTCATTCCCTTTTCGATTAAAAATGCCTTTTTATTTTTCGCTGTCGGCACTTCATAACCTCTTTCTAACAACAACATAACGATACGCTCAAATCCGATTGAAAATCCACATGCCGCTGTCTGCTGTCCCGTAAACTTTCCAATCATCTCATCATATCTTCCGCCGCCGCCAACAGAACCGCCAAACTCATCCATCGCAATTTCAAAAATCGTTCCTGTATAATAAGACATTCCACGAACCAGCGTCGGATCAAAACTGATTTTAAATTCAGCCTCCTTAACACTGTCTACGCTTGTAATAATCATCTCCAACCCATCAGCAGCTTCCGCATCTAAAAATCCTGCTAATTTTTCTTTACAATAGCGAACACCTTCCACATCATTTGTAATTTCTTTAAACAATGCCAAATATTTATCCACAGACTCTTTTGCATATCCGTTTGCTTCCAACTCGGCTGCAACTCCGTCCAAGCCGATTTTATCCATTTTATCTAAAATAATGAAAATATTGTCATAATCTTTTTCTGCAAATCCACTATAAGCCGCCATTGCTTTTAAAATTTTTCTGTCATTGATACGAATTGTAAAATTCTTAAAATCTAATTTTCCAAGCAATGTTGTTGTAGCCAAAATCAACTCTATTTCTGCTAAATTTGTCGGCTCTCCTAAAATGTCAATATCACATTGCATAAACTGACGAAAACGTCCACGCTGAGGTCTGTCTGCACGCCACACGTTTCCCATCTGCAACGCCTTAAACGGAGAAGGCAGTTCATTTGACGCATTCGCATAATATCTGCAAAGCGGAACAGTAAGATCATATCGAAGTCCCCCGTCTACTACGTCACTTTCTGTCTGTGCCGTTTCTAATTTTAACTTTTCTCCACGTTTCAGGATTTTGAAAATTAATTTTTCATTCTCCCCGCCCTGCTTACTGCATAAATTCTCAATATGTTCCACACATGGTGTTTCAATGGAAGAAAATCCAAATGTACTGTATGTTTCCTTAATTAAATGAATGACATAATCTCTAATCTCCATTTCTCTAGGCAACATATCTTTCATGCCTGTCATCGCTTTCTTCTTTAACGCCATAGCCATTCTCCTTTTCTCTCTATCATTTCATCAATACGTGTAATATACGCATCTACATCTTTCACGTTTTCTATACGCACAATATTTTTCAAATTACCGGATTTTTTATCCTGTATTTCTTTTCCTTCTGGAAGAACAATCTTCGTTGATGCGCCTGCTCCAACCGCAATAATTGATTGTTTTTCCTCCATAATTAGTATATTGTATATTCCCGCTTTGTCAACCTTTGCATAACCAACATTTTCAAAATTTCCTGCAATATTTTTCTGGCGATACAAATAATATGGACTCAATCCCATTTCATCGGCATATTTTCCCGCAAGTTCAATCATTTCTGCTAAAGTTTCCGATTGATTTATAAGTTCTTTCTTTGCTTCACTCTGATTTAATTTCGCCGCCCTTTTGATCGCTAAAGAATGTACCGTAAGATTATCGGGATGTAATTCTTTTATTTTTTCCAAAGTATCTCTCATATCCGCAACTGTTTCTCCCGACAACCCGGCTATTAAATCCATGTTTATATTATCAAATCCCAATTCCCTTGCCATATGAAATACATTTACAACATCTTCTACGGTATGTTTTCTTCCAATGCTGTCCAATGTTTTCTGCTGCATCGTCTGTGGATTAATAGAAATGCGGGTAATACAATGCTTTTTAAGAACTTCCAACTTTTCTCTTGTAATACTGTCCGGACGCCCTGCTTCCACTGTAAATTCTTTTAACTCTTTTAAAGAAAACTTTTTCTCCACATGAGTCAGAAGTTTGTCCAACTGGTCTGCTTCCAAAGTAGTTGGAGTGCCGCCACCTATATAAATAGTATTTAATTTTTTCTCTCTTGAAACTTCACCCACAAAAGAAATTTCTTTACAAAGCGCCTCTAAATATTCCTCTGTTCTGTTTTTCCACTGTCCTATCGGATAAGAAGTAAAAGAACAGTAAGAACAGGTTGTCGGGCAAAACGGAATTCCAATGTAAAGGCTGTATCCATCCTTATAATCCAATTTTTCTAAAAGACTTTTTTCCCGTTTTGCAATCTCCATTCCTAATGTTGCTTTTTTCTCAGACACAAGATACTGCTCTTGAAACCACCTCTTAATCTCTTCTTCCTGCTCTCCGTTCTCCAACTTTTTCATTAATATTTTCGTTGGTCTTATTCCCGTAAGAACACCCCACGCCATACTCTTTCCTGTATATTCCTTCATCATTGAGTAAATTTTTTTATTTACTTCGCTTTTATTTTCTTTCTTTGTACATTTTTTGTTTACTTCCAAAATTTCTAAAACCGTTTTATTATTTATATCTATAGAAACTATTTCATTTCTTTCGTAACCAATATGTTGCTTTATCTCTTCGTTTGGCAAAAAACCTTTAATAATATGAAATGCATCATACGCATAAAACTCTTCTTTTAAGTAAATATCAACCATTTTTATCTCTCTCTTTTATAAAATAAGGGACGTAATTTTTCCTTCCGAAAATACGTCCCACAATCTCTTGACTCTTTTTTCTACTGAATGAAAGGATTTTGCTGTCTTTCGTATCCGATAGAAGTCGCCCCCATGTGTCCGGGATAAACAATCGTATCGTCCGGAAGACACATCAACTTCTCACGAATCGAACGAATCAATTCGGATGTGCTTCCTGTCGGGAAATCTGTTCTTCCCACCGATGCATAAAATAATGTGTCACCGCTAAATAAAACTTCTTCCTCTTCCACATAATAGCACACACCGCCTTTTGTATGTCCCGGTGTATGAATCACTTGAAAAGAATATCCAATCAGATTTAATACATCTTTATCTTTTACATATTTTGCTCTTGTGAAAGCATAGCCATTTGTATATGTCTTAGATTGATTTAAAACCGGATCTTTAATTAACTCTTCCTCATTCTCATGAACATAAACGGGAACATCAAACATTTCCAATAATCCATCTAATCCTAAAATATGATCAAAATGTCCGTGTGTAAGAAGAATGCCTTTCACATCCAATTTTTCCTCTAAAAGATAATCTTTTAAATTCTTAGAACAAGCTCCCGGGTCAATAATAACCGCTTCTTTTGTTTTCTCATTATGCACCACATAACAGTTCGTGCTGATTATTCCTGTTACTATTGTTTTAATTCTCATTTTTATCTCCTAACTTACTGCACGTTCGATGTCAATAACTCCTTCTATCTGTCGAAGTTTATCTGCCACTTTCGCAAGTTCTTCTCTTCCATGTACGATAAATCCGATTTCTAACGTTACTTTGCCCTGTTTACTTGTTCGGGCATTCATTGATTTTACGTCAATTTTATTTTCCGTAAAGACTTTGGAAATTTCCATAAGCAATCCTGTTCTGTCCACAGCATACATACGGATTTCCGCCACATACTGACCGACACCTTTTTCTTCTTCCTGCTCCCACTCTGCATCTATCAGTCTTGCACGTTCCCGCTCTGATAAATGAATAATATTTACACAGTCTGTTCTATGGATGGACATACCTCTGCCTCGTGTAACAAATCCGACAATTTCATCTCCCGGAACAGGATTACAACATCTAGAAAAACGCACAGCCATATCATCAATTCCCTTGACGATAATACCGCTTTTTGATTTTGTCACATGAACTTTATTTTTCGCTGCCTCAGATACTTTTTCTAAAATTGTTTCATCTGTGATTGCTTCTTTATGTTCTTTATTGTACTCTTCCAAAAGTCGATTGACAATCTGGCCTTCTTTCAAACCACCGTGCCCCAGCGCCGCAAGCACTGCCTCCCAATCTTTAAATCCATATTTCCGCTGTACAACCTGCATATATTTCGGCTTCGTTAAATCACTGAGTACCAAAGCCTTCGCTCTGCAATAAGCCGCAAGCATTTCTTTTCCGCGAATAATATTTTCTTCTTTAAATTCTTTTTTAAACCACTGGTTAATTTTATTTCTTGCCTGTGTACTTTTTACAATATTCAACCAATCACGGCTTGGACCTTTTGAATTTTGCGAGGTGAGAACTTCTATTCTGTCACCATTTTGGATTTTATAATCAATCGGAACTAATTTACCGTTTACTCTCGCCCCGACCATTTTATTCCCTACCGCACTGTGAATTGCATAGGCAAAATCCACAGGCGTCGAACCATTTGGAAGGTTCTTCACATCTCCATTCGGAGTAAAGCAATATACATCTTCCGCAAACAAATCCAAATCTCCCTTTAACAGAGATAAAAATTCACGGTTATCCGTATCCTGCTGCCATTCCAAAATCTGTCTGAGCCAACTTAATTTCTCTTCTGCACGAGTTGCAACGCTCTTCTCACTTCCACCGGTTTCTTTGTATTTCCAGTGAGCAGCAATACCATATTCCGCCGTCTTATGCATTTCTACTGTACGAATCTGAATTTCAAAAGGCTGACCCGATGGTCCCATAAGAGTTGTATGCAAGGACTGATACATATTCGGTTTCGGCATTGCGATATAATCTTTAAAGCGTCCCGGTATAGGTGTGTACATCTCATGAATTGCTCCAAGGGCAGCATAACAGTCTTTTACAGAATCGACGATAATACGAATAGCAAACAAATCATAAATCTGATCTACCGTCTTATCCTGATTTACCATTTTCTTATAAATACTAAAGAAATGTTTTACTCTGCCATATACTTCCGCTTTGATATTTGCATTTTTCATATGTGTGGAAACTTCTTCCACTATTTGCTGCACAAACTCCTCCCTCTCCGTCTTTCTCGCATTAATCTGATCAACCAAATCATAAAACACTTCCGGCTGGGAATACTTCAATGCTAAATCATCTAACTCCGTCTTAATCTTGGAAATACCAAGACGCTGTGCAATCGGAGCATAAATATCCATTGTTTCTCTCGCTTTTTCTTTCTGCTTCTCAGGAACCATAAATTGCAATGTACGCATATTATGAAGCCTGTCAGCAAGTTTAATCAAAATAACACGAATATCTTTTGCCATTGCAAGAAACATTTTCCTTAAGTTTTCCGCCTGTAATTCTAACTTATCTGCTGAGTAGGATAACTGTCCTAATTTTGTTACCCCATCTACAAGCAATGCAACTTCACTTCCAAACTCTTCGGCAATTTCTTCCTCAGACATAATCGTATCTTCCACTACATCGTGGAGAATTCCTGCCGCAATTGTTTCCTTATCCAATTCCAAATCAGCAAGAATCAATCCGACCCATGTAGGATGAATAATATATGCCTCTCCCGATTTTCGTGTCTGTCCCTCATGTGCTTCCTTTGCAACCTTATACGCTTTCTCAATCAGTGAAATGTCTGTAGACGGGTGGTATTTCCTAATTCTCGCAATCAGGGCATCGTACAGTTTATCTGAATCCTGATAATTCTCCGGTGCTTTTACCGCATGACCGTCAACAACTTCTAAATTTTTATATGGATTCTCCACGATGTTGTTCTCTGCCATAAAGATACCTCCCTCTTTCCTCTTCATTAATTACCCGGATAGGTAATTACTGCTTCCATCTGATAATCCTCTAATCTCTTTCTTCCTTCCAAACCTGCCAATTCAATCAGGCATACAATTTTAACGACTTCTCCGCCCATTCCCTCGATAAGTTTAATAATGGCTTCCATAGTTCCTCCTGTTGCCATTAAATCATCGATAATCACTACTCGCTGTCCCGGTTTAATAGAATTTTTGTGCATTTCAATCTCAGCACTTCCATATTCCAAATCATATTGAATTGAAACTGTTTCACATGGTAGTTTACCCTTCTTACGCACAGGTATAAAAGGTTTACCCATATTATATGCAATCGGAACTCCGAAAATAAATCCTCTTGATTCCGGTCCTACGACAACGTCAAATTCATCTTTTCCTATACGCTCCTGCATCAAGTCAATTGCTAAATGCAGCCCTTGTGCATCTTCCAACACACTTGTAATATCTCTAAAAATAATTCCTTTTTCCGGAAAATCCGGAATACTTCTTATATAATCCTCTATTGGCTTCATCTCTACGCCTCCAAATTTCTACAAAATATGTATATTATTATAGCACTTCTCCGTCATAAATCCAATATACTATTGATAATTCTGTATGACAATCTGCAACGTTTTTCGTCCTCTATACTCATTTACGGACGGATAATATGTAATATTCATTCTTCCGCTTTTCTTTTCAACCGTTTCCATAAAATCTTCTATATCTCCAAAATACATACCTTCCATTGTCGTTCCATACATATCAGAAAGTTGCACTTTCAGTACATTATTATTTTTTCCCAATATCCTTGTTTCTTTCACCTGTACATCTTTCTCAGCAAATACCGGTTTCGGATTTGCCTTTCCAAAAGGCTCTAAGCATTCTAACTCTCCAATAAGCGTTTCACTTACATAAGCAAGTGGCAACTGCATATCAATAGAAACTTTTTCATATAGTTCTTCTTCGCTTAATGCACAGTTCTCATTTAGCCGTCTGCGAAACACATCAATATTTTCAATAGCTATAGATAAGCCTCCTGCCAACTTATGTCCTCCAAACTTTCCAAGAAGGTCTTTACATTTTATCATCTCATCATACATATGATATGTGTCTATGGAACGCCCTGAACCTTTCGCCCCCTCTTCCGCATTCGTCAGAACAAATGTAGGTTTATAATATTTTTCTCTAATTCTTCCGGCAACGATTCCCGCAAGACTTTCGTGACAATCCGGCAAATAAATCACAAGAACTCTATCCTCTTTTAAAGAAGTATTTTCTACCTGCTCAATTGCCTCTTCGACCGCCTCCGCCGTCATCTCTTTTCGACTATCATTTAACGCTTTCAAATCGCCTGCCAGTATATCCGCCTCCGCCTTTGTTCTTGCACGCAAAAGTTCCAATGCCCTCTTAGCCGTATCCAGTCGCCCGCTGGCATTTAAACATGGTCCGATTACAAATCCGATATGGTAAGAAGACAAGCGCTCCACATCTACCCCTGTGCATTCCATAAGGGCTTTCAATCCAAGATTTTTGGTCTGTTTTAGTTTTTCTAACCCATATTTTACAAAAATACGATTCTCACCGATTAAATCCATGACATCGCCTACAGTGGCAATAGCCACATTTTCGATAAGATATTCAATCTCCGCTGATTCTCTCCCCTCTACATTAAACAATGTTTCTACCAGTTTATAGGCCACACCCGCTCCGCAAAGATGTGGAAACGGATATTCACAATCTTCTCTTTTCGGATCTATAACCGCATCTGCAGGAGGCAGTAGATAATGAATGCCCTCCTCAGTTTCCTCATAAGGCACTTCATGATGGTCGGTTACAATAATCGTCATTCCAAGACTTTTTCCATAAGCAATTTCCGCCCGCGCGGCAATACCATTATCACAAGTAATAATCGTATCCACGTCGCTTTCAAACGCCCTGTCTATCAAAGTTTTATTCAATCCATATCCGTCTTTCATTCTGTCGGGAATATCCACACTCACATCGCCACCGAGTTTTTCAATTCCCTCCAGCAAAATATAGGTAGCGTTAACACCATCAATATCATAATCCCCTATAATCCGAATTGGTTTTCTTTCCTGAATTTTCTCTCTGATAATATCAACTGCAACTGACATATCTTTCATCAATATACCATCATATAAGTCCTCTACTTTTCCACGAAGATAAAACTCTATTTCTTTATCTCCCACTATATCTCTATTACGAATTAATCTGGCAATTACCGGACTAATATGGAACTTTTGACTAATTCCCTGAAAATCAGCACCTTTTCGCGTTAAGAACCATTTTTCCATTTTATTTCCCGCCTTTATCCATAAGACGAAACGGGGGATTAAATAATCCCCCGTCCTGTCTTTTTCTTATTTTTTCACAATTTTTTTCTTCATTGCATACCATAATGCACCGGTGATGCAAACTGATGAATATGCTCCGACAACTACACCTACCATAAGCGGTGCTGCAAATTCTTTTACGGAACTTACACCCAAAACATAAAGTGCTGCTACCATGACAAATGTTGTAAATGATGTATAAATACTTCTTGTAAGTGTCTGTGTAATACTTCTGTTTACAACTTCTTCAATTGTATCTTTTCTGCTTCCTGTTTTTAACTCTTCACGAATTCGGTCGAAGATAACGATTGTCGCATTGATTGAGTAACCGACAATTGTCAACATACAAGCAATAAATGTATTACCAACTGAAATTCTTGCAATTGCATAAAATGCCAATACAACTAATACATCATGCAATAAAGCAACGATAGCACTGCTTGCAAATCTGAAGTCTTTAAATCGTAACCAAATGTAAAGCAACATACATACTGTAGCAATTAATACCGCAATAATAGCGTCTGTTCTCATTTCTGAACTTACTGTTGAACTGATGTTATTGTAAGTAATTTTCTTTTCATCTACTTTAAAATTATCCACAAGTGCTTTGTTTAACGCTTCACGTTTCTTTAAGTCTAGCACCTGTGTTTTTACAACAACCTGTTTTGTTCCTTTTACTTTCTGCATCTGTACATTTTTGTCACCTGTTACTTTTTCAATAACCGGTGTTACTTTTGCATCTAATTCTTTAATGGAATAATCTTCGTTAAAAGTTACGTTTGTTGCTGTACCGCCCTTAAATTCAAGGCTGTAATTTAAAATATCATTTCCCTGTGTTTTCTGAACACCCATTGCTGCAAAACCACTTAATACAAGTACAATCGAAATAATAAAGCATACTTTTCTCTTTCCAAGGAAATTGATTGTTTTTCTTTCTTTCTGAACACCGTATAATTTTTCACTTCTAAGTCCAATTGCATAGAATGCGAAAATAATTATTCTTGTTACAACAAGAGCCGTAAACATAGAAACGACAATACCTAAAGCCAATGTCTGTGCGAATCCTTTTACAGTACCTGTTCCCTTTAATCCTAATACTAAAGCGGCAATTAAAGTTGTAATGTTTCCGTCTACAATAGCAGATAATGCTTTCTGAAAACCTTTTTTCAATGATGTCTTGACATTTCTTCCCGCTGCCAACTCTTCTTTTACTCTGGCGAAAATAATAACGTTGGCATCTACTGCCATACCGATACCTAGAATAATACCTGCTATACCAGGTAATGTTAACGTAATATCAAATGCATTTAATAATACAAGGATAATTCCTGTATAAATACATAAAGCAATACTTGACGCAAACCCCGGAAGAAGATATACAACGCACATAAATACGAAGATAATTGCCAGACCGATTGCGCCTGCCATTAAACTCGTACTGATTGCCTCCTCACCAAGTTGAGCTCCTACAACGCTTGAGTTGATTTCCTCTAATTCTACCTGAAGTCCACCGATGCGGATTGTTGAAGCAAGTTCTTCTGCCTCTTCATATGTAAAATCACCTTCGATTACAGCCTGTCCATTTGTAATTGCACTATTTACCGTAGGACTGCTGATAATCTGCCCGTCATATACAATGGCAATCGGTTTGCCTAAGTTTTTCTGTGTTGCGTCTGCAAATTTCTTTTTACCTTCTTTTGTCATTTCAAGCGAAACCATGTTTTTCTTATTTCCGGAAGTATCTTCCTGAATCTGTGCAGTAGCACTCTTAACATCTGTTCCGTCTAACACAACTTTTCCTTCAGAATCCTGAAATTCCAATGAACCTGGTTTTCCAAGTTCTTCCAATACTTTGTTTGCATCTGTTACGCCTGGAATTTCAATAGAAATACGGTCATCACCTTCCTGATAAACTCCCGCTTCCGTACTATACTGCTCAACACGTTTCTGCAACTTGTAAACAGTATCACTCATTTCTTTTTCTGATGGTTTTTCACCTTTTGCCTGATAAGTAATACTTACCCCACCTGCTAAGTCAAGACCTAGCTTAATGTTCTTTGCTGCTCCAATATGTCCGCTTCCAAATCCGACAACTGTTGTAAATACAAGAAGCCCTGTCAGAAGAGTTACTAGGAACAGGCTAATGACACCTTTGCTTTTTTTCATTTTTTACACCCTTTCCTTATCTGCCAATGCGGCTTTTATCATAATCGCACATTCCACACGTTTTCTCTCCATTTCACATCCAACATCATATGTATCATGAATAGAACCGTGGAATTTATATGAATTTGCCATGCAGCCACCGCTACAATAAAATTTAGCAAAACAGTTTTTACACTTTTCTTTAGAATACACGCTACATCCTCTAAATTCGTCTGCAATCTCAGGTTTTGTAATTCCCTCGTCAACATTTCCCATAAGGAAATCTTCTTCCCCTACAAACTGGTGGCACGGATATAAATCTCCCCACGGAGTAACTGCCAAATATTCTGTTCCCGAACCACAGCCCGACAAACGTTTTGCCACACATGGACCTCCATCCAAATCAAGCATAAAATGGAAAAACGTAAATCCTTTTCCTTCTCTTTCACGTTTAATCATTTCTTTTGCCAATGTATCGTACTCTTCAAAAATCTGCGGAAGATCTTCTTCTCTAATTGCATAAAAATCACTTTCCTCGCCTACAACCGGTTCGATGGAAATCTGTTCAAATCCCAAATCCGCAAAATGAAGAACATCTTTTGAAAAGTCAAGGTTATCTCTCGTAAACGTTCCTCTAATATAATACTTCTGCTGATTACGGCTGTCTGCAAGTTTTTGGAACTTCGGAACAATCAAATCATAACTTCCTTTTCCATTTCTGAACGGACGCATTTTATCGTTGACTTCTTTTCTTCCGTCAAGACTTAATACAACGTTATCCATTTCTTTATTAACAAATTCCTGCACTTCATCATTTAAAAGCACACCATTTGTTGTCAAAGTAAATCGGAAGTTCTTGTTATGTATTTTTTCCTGCTCTCTTCCGTAGGCAACTAAATCTTTTACAACCTGCCAATTCATCAAAGGCTCTCCTCCGAAGAAGTCTACTTCAAGATTTCTTCTGTTTCCTGAATTTGCAATCAGGAAATCTAACGCCTTTTTCCCCACTTCATAGGACATTAATGCTCTGCGTCCGTGATATTCTCCCTCTTCCGCAAAACAATATTTGCAGGCTAGATTACAGTCATGAGCGATATGAATGCAGAGTGCCTTTACAACCGTTTTTCTCTTCTTCACTTCTCCTATATATTCTTCATAAACGTCTTTTGTAAATAATTGTCCTGCCTTTGTAAGTTCTTTAATATCTTCAAATGCTTCAGCAATCTCTTCTACCGGATATGTCTGTCCCAAATCCGCTTTCATCTTCTCCAGCGTTTCATTCTGCTCGAGCAACTCCATATTATCTTCCACGCCCATTTTATCCAAACATTCGATAATATCGTAACACATATCATCTACTACATGGACAGAACCACTGTTGACATCCAAGACAATATCGTATCCGTTATTCTTGTACTGATGAATCACAATGTTTCCCCTTTCTGTATATAAATATTTTTTGTTTTGATTTTTCAGTTTTAAAAACAAAAATGTACTTCGCACATCTCATGCGGAGCGTTTCCTGTGTACAGAAATAAACTTCCTATACAACAAGAAAAAACAGCGACCGAAGCCGCTGCCCAGTTCTGACTATGCAATCTCTATTATTTCTTCTGTTCGCAAGTCTGGTTTCCTACTGTGCATGATGTCTTACATGCTGACTGACAAGATGTCTGGCATTCTCCACAGCCACCTTTTTTCACTGTATTATTTAATGTCTGTGCATTTAATGTTTTGATGTGTTTCATATCAATTCCTCCTTGAATATACATTAACTTGTTTTATTATAACACAGTACACTCCGTTTTTAAAGTCTTTTTTATAACTATTCAGCCGTACAAAACGTCACATAATCTCAAGTATAAACTTGTTTGCAAACAAAAGTTATGAAACCATTCCCCCAAGCATTCCTCCTCCCGCACAGAGCAAAAGTGTTGTCACAAGGTTCGTTCCATTACTCTGCAACTGGTGATTGACTGCAAATGAAACGGCAAAAAGTAGCAAAAAGTAAATCACTCCCAACACAAGCCCCCAGATAAACTTCTGCTCTTCCACCAATTTTCCCATAATAAAACCGCCCACAAAAGTAGAAATAACATAAGTAGCAACAATTCCTACAGTCACCTTTTGTTCATCTAAATCTATTTTATACAACAGAAGTGCCAGTATCATCAGCAATATTCCCGTCACCACATATCCTGCCAACAATGCCTTTAGCAACCATATTCCTTTCGATTCCTTTTTCTCCTTCTTTCCCACAAAAACTCCTCCTTTACCTCTGTTCTAACACAATCTATGATTGTCCGAGGAGTTTTATGCCTTTACTGCTCCATTTGTTTTCCTAAAAATCCCGCTCCTGTCTGCGCCAATATTTTTTCCGAATCACCAAACTTTTTATCTCCGTTTTTGCCAAGAAGAATAACTGCACCAATCACATCTCCCTCACATATAATCGGACTAATCGCCTGCGAAACATATTCCTGCATTTCCGCATCAGTAACCTTCACATATGCTTTTTCTCCACATCCCGCCACAAAAGACTTCCGCATTTCCATTGCTTTCCGCATTTCAGATGTTATTCCTTTTTCTGAAAGTGTTTTCTTACCACTCCCCGAAACCGCAATAATCTGCTCTGTATCCGCAATACATATCGTATATCCCGTCACCGAAGATAAACTTTCCGCATACTCGCATGAAATTTTATGCAGTTCTCCTATTGGAGAATATTTCTTCAAAATCACTTCTCCGTTTCTATCCGTAAAAATTTCCAATGGATCGCCTTCTCTTATTCTTAATGTTCTTCGTATTTCTTTCGGAATAACAACCCTTCCCAAATCATCTATTCTTCTTACAATCCCTGTTGCTTTCATTCTATTTTCCTCCATTTTTCTTTTCCAATTGGAAATAGTATCTGTAAATGGAAATTTTTTATACATCTTGAAATGTAAAAACAAACATTGACTTTAACTGCTTATCTTTTATAATGAAAGTATATGATTTCAAGGAGGTAGAACAATGAGTAAAATAGACGAAGTAAGAAGTGCAATGGTGACTGCCATGAAAGCCGGAGATAAGGAAACAAAAGAAACTTTATCCATGCTTTTATCCGCTTTAAAAAACAAAGCAATTGAAAAACGTGCCGACCTTACGGAAGAAGAAGAAACACAAGTTATTATGAAGGAAATCAAACAGACAAAGGAAACTTTGGAGATGACACCTGCTGACCGCACAGAAATCATAGAAGAGTGTGAAAAACGTCTTGCCGTTTTAGAACAATATGCACCAAAAATGATGAGTGAAGAGGAAATCAAATCTGTTATTGACACTACTCTTTCCGAACTTGGCATTGATGCTCCTACTCCAAAAGACAAAGGACGTATTATGAAAGAATTAATGCCTAAAGTAAAAGGTAAAGCAGACGGAAAATTAGTAAACGATTTACTTATGGCTCGTTTTTAATTGTCATAAGTACAATTAAAAAAAGAAGGTGTGGCAAATCCGATTGCCACACCTTCTTTTTTATTTCTGTTCCTGCTGATTTGCAGGTTGCTTAAGCGCCTTTAATGTTACTCTCTGTTTTGAAAAACTAATTTTTTTCCATTCATTTTTATTTACGTCAATTTTCGCTTCTTTAAGGAATTTTTTTACTAATTCTTCGTATTTTTTATTTTCACGTTCTACAATAATTGTCTGTTTTTCTTTGTCTGTTGCCGCTCTGTCTAATAAACTTGTCACTTTTGCAACATAATATCCTGACGGCGTTTCAACTACGCCTGTCATTTCTCCTGCTTTTAATTTATCAACTACTTTAATTAAATCTTCTGAAGGAGCAGTATCTTTCGCATCAAAAGTTTTTGTTGTCGCTTCATATCCGTTTGCTTTTGCATATGCTGCAAAATCTGCCTGTGCTTTTGCTCCCTCTTGGAATTTTGTTGCTTTTTCTTTTAACGCTTTTTTCTCATCATCATCCATTGTTGTAGAAGTTTTATCTTCTGCCGTTTTTGTAAATGTAAAGAATACATACTGCATACTCTTCTGAGCAGCCTCATCATCACTTACATTTTTATCAACATCGGCTACCATCGCTTCTCTCATTTTATCTTCAATGGTAAGTAATTCTAACACACGTTTTACTGTATCTTCGTCTGCCGAAACCACTTCTTTCGCACCGTCTTTATTTGCTTTTAAAAATTCTTTCGCAATTGTATCAATCTTCTGCTTTTCCTCAGCAGTCAATTCCACTTTATAATCTTTCATATGATCTTCTAATACATACAATGTTTTTAGAGATTCCAAAATTCTCTTCTTCATGCTCTCTTCCATTGTTTCGGACTCAGCCACTTCTGATTCCCACATATCATCTCCCATATATGCACCATACTGTGCCTCAGCCATTGCCTGCTGATATCTGGCAAAGAAATTCGCAACTCCCATATTTACCTTATCTTCACCAACTGTCATTAATGTCGCTTCATTATTTATCTTTCCGCACCCTGTAATTGCCGTTGCTGACATAGCAGCCGCTGCTACTAAAGCAACAATTTTCTTTCTTGTATTACCCATAACGTCCTCCTTCGTTTTACTAACTTCATTATTATATCGTCTTTTCCTTATTCTATCAATCCCTTTATCCCACTTATCACACTTTTTACACATTCCAATATATTTTCGTCTTTCTCACGTTTATTTCTTCCTTTTTTCTGGTAAATAAAATATGGATTTGTTTCTACTTTAAAGTTTAAATTACCTTTATATTGTTGGAGAAGAAGCGGAATACGGTCTGCACATACCTTTGCTTTCTCGTACATAGTAAATTTATATTCTTCTCCCTTTTGCTCAATGGAAATAATATATGCACTGTGGGCAAACGCTTTTACCGAAGCAATCCGGAGTAATTGCTGTACTTTTTTTGGAATATCTCCGAAACGGTCTATTAATTCTTCCACCATTTCGTCCATTTCCTCCTCATTTTCAATGCTGGCAATTCGCTTGTAAATATCCAGTTTCTGATATTCATTAGGTATATACGAAGTTGGAATATAAGCGTCTACATTTAAATCGATTGTTGTCGTATATGACTCCTCCTCCATTTCTCCTTTTAAATGCTTTACAGCCTCATTTAGCATTTTGCAATATAAATCATATCCGACCGCCTCCATATGTCCGTGTTGCTCTGCACCCAAAAGATTACCTGCACCACGAATTTCCAAATCCCGCATAGCGATTTTGAATCCCGAACCCAAATCCGTAAATTCTCTAATTGCAGATAACCTTTTCTCCGCAACTTCCTTCAACAATTTATCACGTTTATATAGCATAAACGCATATGCCATTCTGTTAGAACGTCCTACCCTTCCGCGCAACTGATAAAGTTGTGAAAGCCCTAATTTATCCGCCTCATGAATTATCATTGTATTTGCATTAGAAATATCAAGCCCTGTTTCAATAATTGTAGTAGATACGAGTACATCAATCTCTCCGTTAATAAAATCATACATAATTTTTTCCAACTGATGCTCACTCATCTGCCCATGGGCATAAGTAACGGAAGCCTCCGGAACAAGACTTTGAATCCTGTCTGTAATTTCTTCAATATCTTTTACTTTATTATAAACATAGTAAACCTGTCCCTCTCTTGACAATTCACGCTGAATAGCTTCCCGAACCATTTCATCATTATATTCCATAACATAAGTCTGAATCGGAATCCTGTCCATCGGCGCTTCTTCCAAAACACTCATATCCCTAATTCCAATCAAACTCATATGGAGTGTTCTCGGAATCGGTGTTGCCGTCAGTGTCAGTACGTCTATATTTTCTTTTAATTTTTTGATTTTTTCTTTATGCTGTACACCAAAACGTTGTTCTTCATCAATAATCAAAAGGCCCAAATCTTTAAATTTCAAATCATCACTCAACACTCTGTGTGTCCCGACAATAATGTCAACCAACCCTTTTTTCGTATCTTCAATCGTTTTTTTCTGTTGTGTAGGCGTTCGGAAACGACACATCAAATCCACCCTCACCGGAAATTCTTTCATTCTCTGCACAAATGTATTGTAATGTTGTTGTGCCAGAATTGTCGTGGGAACTAAATAAACTACCTGCTTATTTTCCTGTACAGCCTTAAAAGCCGCACGGATTGCCACTTCCGTTTTACCATACCCTACATCTCCGCAAATTAGACGATCCATGATCTTATTGCTCTCCATATCCCGCTTTGTCGCTTCAATGGCCAGCATCTGATCTTCCGTTTCCTCAAACGGAAACATTTCTTCAAATTCTTTTTGCCAAACAGTATCCGGACCGTATACAAATCCCTCTTCACGTTGTCTTGCCGCATACAATTCCACCAGATCTTTTGCAATCTCTTTAACCGCCCCTCTGACCCGTGTTTTTGTCTTTGTCCACTCCTGCGTTCCAAGGCGATTTAACTTCGGTTTCTTTGCATCCGCACTCGCATATTTCTGAATTAAATCTAATTGTGTAGCAGGAATATAAAGGTTTCCGCCTCCCGCATAAGAAATTTTCATATAATCCTTGGATGTTTTATCCATATCAATTTTTTCTATTCCCTGATATATCCCCAGACCGTGATTTTCATGAACAACATAATCTCCTATTTTCAATTCAGAGAAACTTTGTATTTTCTGTCCTTCGTAAACTTTTCGCTTACGTTTCTTCTTTCCTTTACCAAAAATATCCGTTTCTGAAATCACCGTAAATTTCAACAGCGGATATTCATATCCTTCTGCCACATGACCGAAAGAAACTAAAATCTCTCCATCCTGCACAAGCCGTTCTTTCTCATCACTGTAAAAACTGCTCAGATTATAATCTCTCAAATCCTCCGCAAGTCGTTTCGCCCTCGTTCTTGAACCCGAAAGAAGAATAACTCGATAACCACTTCGTTTCAATCGTTTCAAATCTCTTGTAAGCATCTCAAAACTATTGTTATACGGATTTACACTCTTCGTATGAATACTATACAAATTATTTATTTTAAACTCCCTCGTCCGTATCTCCAATGCCGAAAACCCTACACAATAGCACTCGTTCATCTTAGCAATAACCTGCTTTGTCTGATAAAGAGGTATACGCACATCCGAAATCTCACAGCCTGCTTCTATACGGTTTTTCTGGGCTTCCAAATATTCTTCTTCCACCCCTGTTCCTTTTTCCAGTAACCTTGCCGGTTCATCCAAAAACACGATTGTTTCTTCCATCGGAAAATAATCCAAAAAAGAAACTCTTTCTCCTTCCTCTTCCTGAAAATCCGTTGCCGGATAAATAACAACCTCATCTAAATTTTCTATAGAACGCTGACTTTCCACATCAAATGTACGAATGGAATCAATCTCATCGTCCCAAAATTCAATACGAATCGGAACTTCTTCAGTCAACGGATAAATGTCAATAATTCCTCCCCGCACAGAAAACTGCCCCATACTATCAATCTGCACTTCTCTATCATAGCCAAGAGCCGCCACTTTTTCTTTCAAAGAATCAAAATCCACCGTATCTCCGACTTTTAGCGTAAAAATTCTTTCTTTGATTTTTTTCAGCGGTAAAAGTGAATCCATAAACCCATCAAACTCAGTAATTACCGTCACCTCTTTTTCTGTCAGCAACGCCTGAATTACTTCCATCCTCTCTTTTACAAGCGCTTTCCCTCGCAAATCCGCCTGATAAAACAAAAGGTCTTTTGGCGGATAATAATATACCTTTTCATCTAAAAATTTATATTCTTCGTAAATCTGTTTCGCTTTTGCTTCACTTGAAACAGCGATGACCCTATATGTTGAATCATCGCCAAGAGCATACATTAAATGTGTTTTTTGAGAACTGACACAGCCGGCAATCTGTATCATTCCCTTTTGTTTTTTCTTTTCTTTCTGTATTTCTTCAAATTCCGCCAATTCTTTCAGCGGTTCTACAAAAGCCTGCATATATCCTCCTTTTTCTATTTTGCCTTTTTGTTAAACTCATTCATGGCAGTTTCAATCTCATCATTAACCATTAATTCCACTGCCTTAACCGCATTCTGATAACCTTCCTCCATAACTTCTCTTTCCGATTTTGAAAAGTGTCCTAAAACATAGTCCGCCAAATCATAGTGTTTCGGTTTCTCACCTACTCCGACTTTAATTCTCGGAAATGCAGAATGTCCCAAATGAGCGATAATATTCTTAATGCCATTATGTCCGCCTGCACTTCCTTTCTTGCGAATACGAAGTTGTCCTACATCAAGACTTATATCATCATAAATCACTATTAATTCCTGTTCTTCATCAATCTTAAAATAATCTACAAGACTTCTCACACTCTCGCCGCTTAAATTCATATATGTCTGCGGTTTTGCCAAAATAACTTTCTGTCCTGCAACAATACCTTTCCCACAAAAAGCTCTGTGTTTTCTTATATCCATTGTTATATTATATTTATCTGCAATTGCATCTATGACATCAAATCCCACGTTATGACGTGTTCCCTCATACTGTGGAGTTGGATTTCCAAGCCCTACGATAATATACATTTTGCCACCTCATTTTCTTTTTATCTTGTTCTATTCTACAAGAACATTTTCTATTTGTCACGCAATGACATGAATATTTTTTTCTTCCGCTCATATATTATACAAAGTAAATGATATATTTTCCAATATATATAGATGAGGAGGGACTTCATGAGTTCAAAAACAAAGATTGTTGTTCTGCATATGAAAGAAATCATTTACACTGCCATTTTTGTCATTTTGGGAGTTCTTTTTATTTTACTTTTAGTATTTATGTTCTTCCCAAAAAATAAAAAAGCACTGGACACTACAAAAGAATACACACCGGGAATTTACACATCCACGGTAAACTTAAACAGCACGGATTTGGAAATAGAGGTTACAGTTGACCAATCAAAAATCACATCTATCCGCTGTGTCAATCTAAGTGAATCCGTTACTACAATGTATCCTTTATTACAACCTGCAATCGAAAACATCGCCGAACAGGTATGCGAAACCCAGTCAACTAAAAATCTTACTTATCCCGAAGACAATCCTTACACATCTCAAATGATTGTTTCTGCCATTGAAAAAGCGTTGAAAAAAGCCGTAGTCAAATAAACTGCGGCTTTTGGTTTTTATCAGAAACCCATTCAGATAAATTAGTACATAGAATCTCCAAATCCGTATCTATTGCCTGTACAGTATCTTTCCAGTCATCTGCTGTTTGCCCTAAACCATGAAGTAATATATATTTCATTTCTTTTCTCCTTTTTCATAAGGATTGTAACAATTTATATCACAACCAAATTCCTTTAAAAAACAAATTTTATTTTCTTCTGTCCACTCAACAAGCGACACACCATCAAATTCTTCCACCTCTCCATTACTCATTCTATTTCTAAATCACCATTCCACAAACGTTTGATTGCCCTTATGAAAAACATCATAAATAATAATGCAAACCTTTATAACCTTCTTTTATTGTAATGTACATATAGAATTAGTATAATATCAGGTATAAAAAACGAATAAAATTTGAAGTTATAGAGGTGATTTTTTGCGAGCATACGAAAATAAAGAAGAACTCAAAACAGAGATAAATAAAACATTCGAGAAATATATTGCAGAATTTGATAATATTCCAGAAACTTTAAAAAATAAGAGGGTTGATAAAGTTGATAGAACACCAGCAGAAAATCTTGCTTATCAAGTTGGATGGACAACATTAGTTTTGAAATGGGAAGATGATGAGAAACATGGAATCGAAGTGAAAACACCGTCAAATATGTTTAAATGGAACCAGTTAGGAGATTTATACCAATGGTTTACGGATACTTACTCACATTTGTCATTAGCAGAATTGAAAGATATGTTAAAAGAAAATATTACATCTATACATACAATGATTGACGCAATGAGTGAGGAAGAACTATTTCAACCACATATGAGAAAATGGGCTGATGATGCTACAAAAACAGCGATATGGGAAGTTTACAAGTTCATTCACATTAATACTGTTGCTCCTTTCGGAACTTTTAGAACTAAGATTAGAAAATGGAAAAAGATAGCACTGTAAATTACAGTTTATAAGATAACTAAAAAGCAAGAATACGAGGCAACAAACAATACGGCATCAGGAAAAGCATATTTACAATTCATTTCAGAATAATTATCCGACTTAAAAGAAATAATAATCTCCCATCAAAAAAGGCAGTCTTTCGACCGCCCCCCATTACGCTTCCACTACTAAATATCTGCCGTCCGGCAATGCAAATACTTCTGACGCATCTTCCAATTCTTCTTCCGACATTCCGTCTACATCTGCACCGCTTTCGTCAAAATACTCTCTTACTTCCTCAATAGAATCTACAACTGCCGCCATACAATCTTCAAGAAATGCTTCTGCCTCTTCCAATGTTTCAGCAACCGGCTCATCAAATAACTGCCCCTGTTTCTTTAAAAATACCTGTAAACATTCTTCATCATATTCATACATTTTTCTTATCCTCCTAATTCATCTCTCATTATACAAGTTTCAACAGTTCACATGGTTTGTCAATAATATAATCTGCTCCTGCATTCTGCAAAACTTCTCTGCTACGGAACCCCCAAGACACTCCTACGGACGTAAGACCTGCTCGCCTTGCAGTTTCCACATCAACCTCTGAATCCCCTATGTAAAGGCATTCTTCTTTCGTTACACTTAAAACATTCATCGTTTCAAAGACTCCTGCCGGATCAGGCTTCTTCTCTATGCCTTCTCTCTGGCCGTTTACACAGGAAAATCTGTCTTCTCCCAGTATTTTCGTCACCACATCAATACTCTGCTGATGTGGTTTATTAGAAAGAACCGCTGTCTTTATTCCACATTCTTCCAATCTGTCCAGCATATCCACAATACCTTCATATGCAGTAACATGATATGTACAATTCTCTCCAAATATGCGTCCATATACCTTCATTGCACATTCAATTTTCTCCAGTTTAATATCTCCGACTGCCCGAAGGGTGCGCTCCATAAGCACTCTAGCCCCGTCACCTACAAACTGTCTGCATTGCTCCATTGTAATATTGGCAAATCCCAGTTCATCTAACGTCTTATTCACTGAATATGTAATGGATTCCAATGTATCTGTCAGTGTCCCGTCTAAATCAAATATACATACTTTATACATTGTGTCACTCCTTTATATCCTTTATAATATTATGGTTTCCATTAAAATTCAACCATAAAAACTGCACAAAAAAGATGAAAATTTACTTTTCATCTTTTTCATTTCTTCTAATTGACCAGATATTGCTTCATTGATTGAAGTGCGTTTTTTTCAAGTCTGCTTACCTGTGCCTGAGAAATATGAATTTCTCCTGCTATCTCCATTTGTGTTTTCCCCTCAAAAAAACGCATTTGAATAATTTTTCTCTCACGTTCTCCCAAACGCCCCATCGCTTCAGCCAACGATAACTCCTCTATCCAATTTTCTTCCTTATTCTTTTTATCACTGATCTGATCCATTACATACAACGTATCTCCGCCATCATTATAAATCGGTTCATGGAGGCTCATCGGCATTTGTATGGCGTCCAACGCCTGTACAATCTCCTCTTTTGAAATACCTATCTCACTTGCAATCTCTTGTATGGTCGGCTCTTTCAAATGAGTTTTCATATATCCCTCTTTCGCATATATCGCTTTATACGCCGTATCCCTGAGCGAACGGCTAACACGAATAGAATTATTATCACGCATATATCTTCGGATTTCCCCGATAATCATCGGTACTGCATAAGTAGAAAATTTCACATTTAATTCCGTGTTAAAATTATTAATTGCTTTAATCAAACCGATACACCCTATTTGAAATAAATCATCAGGATTTTCATTACTGTTAGAAAATCTCTTAATCACACTCAAAACAAGTCTTAAATTTCCTTTTATATATTCCTCTTTTGCCTCTTCATCTCCTGCCTTTATCCGAACAAACAACGCCTCTTTCTCTTCTTCTTTCAGAAGCGGAAGTTTTGCCGTATTTACACCGCATATTTCCACTTTATTAAGAGCCATTTTGTTACCTCCTCATTTTTCTTTATAAGAAAAGGATTTACAAAATGGCTCCTTATATTCATTCTTTATTAAATTATAGTAAACTTTTAGCCCTTGACAATTATCTGTCCCATTTATCTGCAAGATTTTGAATTTGTGTTTCAAATTTTGCCAAATCTTTATTTGCCAGACCTTCGTTTTTCATAATAACGCTCATCAGACGTTTACCTGCCATAACAACTCTGTTAAATACTGTCATTGCACGGATGGCAGCAGGTTTTTCTTCTGCTTTCTTGCGTACTTTAACGCCTTCACTTAAAATGACATTTTCTGCCAAATCCACGCATCCTCCTGAATACGGAGCAAATGCAGAATAACCGAATTTCTCTGTAATCGTATTTGCAAATTCATCTGTTACCGTATCTTCACCGTGTACAACAAATACATGCTGAATATCCGTTTCAAATCCCGAAAGCCAGTCTAAAAGCCCTTTCATGTCTGCATGACCACTTATTCCTTTTAATGTTTCAATGTGAGCGCTCACTTCTATTTCCTCACCAAAAAGTTTTACAAGAGGTGCTCCCTCAATCAATTTCCTTCCAAGTGTTCCTACAGCCTGATAGCCTACAAATAAAATTGTACATTCCGCTCTCCAAAGATTATGTTTTAAATGATGTCGAATACGCCCTGCCTCACACATACCCGATGCAGAAATAATTACTTTCGGACGCTCGTCAAAGTTGATTGCTCTGGAATCATCACTTGTTGTAGAAAGTTTCAATCCCGGAAAAACAAGCGGATTAATTCCTTCCTCCACAAGTTTCATTGCATCTTCGTCAAAACATCCCTTTGTGTTTTTCGTAAATACATTTGTTGCCTCTATGGCAAGAGGACTATCCACATACACTTCAAAATTTGGATATGCCGTCACCAAATTTTTCTCTTTTATTTCTCTGATAAAATATAGAAGTTCCTGCGTACGTCCAACTGCAAAAGACGGAATAACAACATTTCCTCCTCTGGCAAATGTTTCATTTAATATACGGGTAAATTCTCCGACATAGTCCGGTGTTTCCTCGCCATGAAGCCTGTTTCCATATGTTGATTCAATCACAACATAATCCGCTTCTTTTACCTGTGTAGGATCTTTAATAATCGGTTGATTTATGTTGCCTACATCTCCCGAAAATACGATTTTCTTCTCCACTCCATCTTCTTTAATCCAGATTTCCACGCAAGCTGATCCTAACAAATGACCTATATCCGTAAACCGAACTGATATACCATCATAAAGTTCTATCTTTTGGTTATAGTCACACGGCGCTAAAAGTTCAATTGCGTCCAAAGCATCCTGCATTTCATAAAGCGGTTCATACAAAGCCGCACCGGAACGTCTTGCTTTACGATTTCGCCATTCTGCTTCAAATTCCTGAATATGCGCACTATCACGAAGCATAATGTTACACAAATCTGATGTAGCAAAAGTGGTAACTATCTGACCTCTAAATCCCTGTTTACATAACATTGGGATAAGACCTGAATGGTCGATATGCGCATGCGTCAGAAGTACACAGTCTATATTGCTCGGAACAATAGGTAATTCCTGATTTTCATATAAATCCGGTCCCTGTTCCATACCGCAATCGATTAAGATTGTCTTATTACAAGCCTCTAACAGATGGCAACTTCCCGTCACTTCATGTGCTGCACCGATAAATGTCAGTTTCATAATCTCAACCCCTTTTTTCTTTTTATTGTAACACTTTTTGTTGGAAATTGATATTAATTTCTAATATTTAATATTTTATTTATTCATATCTCACAATTTCTCTTTTTAGACGCTGCATAATTTTTTTCTCCAATCTGGAAATATAAGACTGTGAAATCCCTAGTATATCCGCAACCTCTTTCTGTGTTTTTTCCTCTCCATCCTTTGTACCGATGCCAAAACGCATCTGCACAATTGTTTTCTCTCGGTTAGATAAACGATTTATGGCTTTCATCAATAATTTTCTTTCCACTTCCGTTTCTAAATCTCTATAAATTGTATCTTCCTCAGTTCCTAAAATATCCGACAACAGCAACTCATTTCCATCCCAATCCACATTCAATGGTTCATCAATGGACACTTCCAGTTTCGTTTTATTATTTCTTCGCAAATACATTAAAATCTCATTCTCAATACATCTTGACGCATAAGTCGCCAATTTAATATTTTTCATCGGATTAAATGTATTGATTGCTTTAATTAACCCTATCGTTCCTATGGAAATTAAATCTTCCACTCCCACTCCTGTATTATCAAATTTCTTTGCTATGTAAACAACTAAACGAAGATTATGCTCTATCAATGTTTTTTTCGCCACATCGTCCGTTTCCGTACCAAGTTTTTCGATGACCGCCGTTTCCTCCTCCGTTTCCAAAGGTGCAGGAAGTACGTCTGAACCTCCTATATAATGAATATCCTTTTTTTCCGGAAATAAAAATGTCCGAAAATTTGATATAACTTTTAATTTAAACTGATTTGGTACCGCTACTTTTATGACCATTCTTTTTTCCTCCTAAAATATATCGGGATTTAAAATCATTCCGTACTCGCCATCCGCTGAAATTCTATCTTCACACAGTGCGATAATCGGTTTCATTACCCAACATTCTTTTTCATTATGTATACACATTTTTTCCAACTCTAACACCGGAAGAGTTCCGCAATCCTTCCCTATCGAATGGAAAAATATACGTCTTAACTTCTTTATTTCTTCCTCGTGCAGCCATCTTTCAACCACTCTTTCCTCTACAATGCATACGGGTTGTTTTGTCAAAGGGTCTGAAAGACTGTTTCCTGTATCAATGAGGGCATGGATAGTACATTTTTGTCCGTTCCGATACAAAGTCACATCGCATTCCTTTTGATTGACCCTCTGCATACATATAACAAAAGACCATATCCCCTGTACAACCCAATAACTGAGTACCGCAACAGCAAAAAAAAGACTTCCTATTTTCAAATATTGTTGAAAATAAGTAAATACACCACCCAGTAAAAACCCTCCGATATACAGAGCTATCCACGCCCGAGCAATGTCCCGAAGAGTATGTACGTGCAAACCTATGTAAATCATGGCTATATTTATAACCATATGAAATAAAATCAATTTTAATACTGCACTTTTTGCAGGAAGTATAATACCCAAACAGGTTAGCAGACTTCCGACTAAACTTCCCAAACAAATATTTCCATGTGTGGCAGAACATTTTAATATCTTTTTTGCAAGAAGAAGAAGCAAAAAATCCATCATAAAATTCATTAAAAAAAACACATCTACATATAACTCATAGTACATCGCCCACCTTCTTTCTCTCCGGCAACATATTTATTATAAATTGTCGTTATTAAAAAAAATGTCGTATAATGAAAATGGAACTTGATTTTTTTTCGACAAAACAAGTCAAAAAAAGATATAAAAAAACGGATTGCATAATCACGCAATCCGTTTTTTCTATACCTTTATATCCTATCTTTTAAAAAAATCAGGAATTTTTATTGTCTGTTCTTTCACGGAACTTGTTGGCACTTTTGGTGTCTGAAGAGTCGGTGTTGCTCCACCGTATGTTTTTTGTTCATTATTCACACTGCTTGTATGATTTGCTGTCTGACTCTGGAACTGTGTATGTGCAACATTTTTTGTTAAGTCGATTTTTGGTGTCTGCACTTCTTCTTTTTGTTGAATTGTCTGATGAAATGCTGTTTTCTGTCCTTCTAATCTCTGTTTCAATTTAGAAGTAGCACCCCCAACATTGTGAAGCCCTGTTGCGATAACAGTAATTGTTGCCTCATCCTGTTTTGTATCATCATACATTGCACCAAAGATAATGTTCGCTTCTTCTCCTGCTAATTCCTGAACATATTCTGCCGCATCACTTGCATCCATGAGAGAAATATCTCCTGACACGTTAATAATAACGTGTGAAGCACCTGCGATTGTTGTTTCAAGAAGAGGGCTGGCAACTGCTTCCTTGACAGCGTCAAGTGCTTTGTCTTCACCTTTTCCTTTACCGATACCGATATGTGCAATACCTTTATCAACCATAACTGTCTGTACATCTGCAAAGTCAAGGTTAATTAATGATGGTACATTAATTAAGTCTGTAATACCCTGAATACCTTGCTGTAATACTTCATCTGCTTTCTTTAACGCTTCCGGCATAGTTGTTCTTCTGTCAACAATTTCTAATAATTTATCATTTGGAATAACGATAAGTGTGTCAACATTTTCTTTTAATTTTTCAATTCCTGCAAGAGCGTTGTTCATACGTGCTTTTGACTCAAAACGGAAAGGTTTTGTCACAACACCTACTGTCAATGCTCCCTGTTCTTTTGCGATACGTGCCACAACCGGTGTCGCACCTGTACCTGTACCGCCTCCCATACCGCAAGTAACAAACACCATGTCTGCTCCTTTAAGTGCTGAAGCGATTTCTTCTGCGCTTTCTTCTGCTGCTTTTTCTCCTACTTCAGGTTTTGCTCCCGCACCAAGACCTTTAGTAAGTTTATCTCCTATCTGCATAAGTGTTGGTGCTTTACATAATTGCAATGCCTGTTTATCTGTATTGATTGCAATAAATTCTACTCCAGCGATTTGTTCATCTATCATTCGGTTTACAGCATTGTTACCGCCACCGCCTACACCAACTACAATTATTTTTGCTGCTGCATCTGATTCATTTGTTTTAATTTCTAACAAGAGTTTCTCCTCCTTCGTGTTCCTTATTCGCCTTATACTTCCCTGCAAAGTGGCAGTTTCAGCCATATAGGTATATAATATCTACTTTTTGTCAAATAATCAATAGCATTTTTCCTATTTTCTTATTTTTTGTACATTTTATTTTTTATCAGGCGTTTCTTCTTCCTTTTTTGGTAATTCTCCCTCTTTAAAAGTAATTGTTTCCGTTGCTTCGCCATAATGTCTTAAATCAAGCGTTCCGGTTTTTCCTTCCAACTTTTTTAAAACAGGAGATAACTGACTCACTTTTTCTTCCATTCTTCCGCTTCCCAATGTGATGCAGACTTCTCCTATATAAATAGTTAAATCCGCTCCTTCACTGACAATTCGCTCCGGTTTTATTTTCCATTTATCCAATGCCGTCAACATGGCATCAATATTACTAAAAAGACGTTTTTCTTCTACCGGAAGTTTTTTGTAAAGTTCAGCATTTGCAGAAATTCCTTCTACACATGGTATTCCTTCCATAAGTATTGCAGATTTACAAAGTACCATTCCCTTTTCGTCAAAGTACACGTACTCATCATCAATAACTGCATACGCTGTAATCTTTTTCTCCTTTACTTGAACCTTAATACTCCACGGAGTTTTCAGTCGTATTTTTGCCGAAACAACTGCTTTCGGATATTCTATTTTTCCCAACAGGTTTTTACCTAAAAGATATAGCGAGTTCTTTGTTCTGCTATTCTTTTGTATACTGTCGCCAATTTCACTGCTATTTACATATTTATTTCCAGACACTTCTATCGTCTGCACATGAAAAAGAAGTAAAACCGACATAACAATAATTAAAATCCCCAATATTAATACGGTAAGCGCATATATGGTACGCCCCATTTTCTTTTGCTTTTTCATTACACTCCTCCTGTATCTCTTCTATTTTATCAGATTAGATACACTTAGTACAAGCCCCATTTCCAGTAAAAGAAACATAACCGAAGTTCCTCCATAACTGATAAACGGCAACGTAATCCCCGTATTCGGTATGGAGTTGGTTACAACAGCAATATTTAGAATAACCTGAATCATTATATGCCCCATTGCCCCCGTTGCAATTAACGCTCCGAACAAATCTTTTGCATGAACTGCGATAACAAAAAACCTCCAGATCAGTATAACAAACAGAATAATGATAAAAATTGCACCAAAAAGTCCAAGTTCCTCGCAGATAATAGAAAAAATCATATCGTTTTGTGCTTCCGGAACAAATCCCAGTTTCTGAATGCTGGAACCAAGCCCTCTTCCAAATAATCCGCCTGAACCAATTGCATATAATCCCTGCAGCGTCTGATAACCTTTCTCATATTTTTCCGGATTTCTCCAAATGGCAAGTCTTTCTAAACGATAACTCTCTAATGCCAAAAAAATTCCAAGAAATCCCACTGCCAAAATTCCCATGGTAATAAACTGTGTATATTTCGGACTGGAAACAAAAATCAAAATAATGGCAATACCAAGTATAATTACCGCCGTACTTAAATTGTTAGAACCTACCAATGCCACTATCGGAAGAGTACTAGCAATAATTTTAATCAGAGTACGTACTTTGTCAATTTCTTTCACATTTTTCATTACAATATAAGATAAAAACAAAATCAACGCTACCTTGGCATATTCTGACGGCTGAAAAGAAAACGGTCCCAAAGATAACCATCTTTTAGAACCGTTATATTCATCACCGATAAACAGTACTGCTGTCGATAAAATCAACGCAATTATATATGCAAACACCGCAAAATACTGCCATATGTGATAATCAATATTTGCCATTACAAACATCAGTATAATTCCCAATATCGTTGCAAAGGCCTGCTTCTTTAAGTAATAAAATGAATCGTGGAATTTTACTTCTCCATTATAGGCACTTGTACTGTATAAAATAACCAGTCCAATTCCAACAAGGAGAAATACCGCTGTGAGAAGACTATAATCATATCTTCTCTTTTTACCTTTCTGGGACACCTGTGAACCAACTCCTTATAAAGCATTTACAAGTTCTTTAAATTTATCTCCACGTTCTTCATAATTTTTAAACATTCCCCAACTTGCACACGCCGGAGAAAGTAATACTGCCTCTCCGTCTTTTGCCTGTTTTGAACAGATTGAAACTGCCTCATCCAAACTGTCCGCAAGTATTGTATCGTTAAAACCACACAGTTTTGCGGTTTCCGCTATCTTTTCTTTCGTCTGACCGATAAGGACGAGTTTTCGTACTTTTCCTCCAAAACTTTGTATCCATTCTTCATAAGAGGCATCTTTATCATAACCTCCTCCAATCAGATAGGTCGGTCTGTTCATTGCAGAAATCGCCTTAATTGCAGCATCTGGATTTGTTCCCTTTGAATCGTTATAGTAAACGACGCCGTTTTTCTCACAAACGTATTCTATACGATGTTCAACACCGCCAAAACGCTTTACACTCTGTCGGATAATCTCTACCGGAACATGATAAGCGATTGCCATTCCAACTGCTGCCATAACATTTTCATAGTTATGTACTCCAAGTAATTTCAACTCATCTACATGGCAAATTTCCACACGTTTTCCCTCTTCTGCATAAGTGATAACATCATTTTCCAAATAAACGCCCCTATCCAGTTTACGTTGACTGCTGAAAAATAGAACAACTGCCTTTGTCTTTTCACTAAAACTTCTCGTTTCTGCATCTTCATAGTTCAATACACAAACATCTTTACCATTTTGATTTTTTGCAATTGTTTCTTTCGCCTCTATGTATGCCTGCATAGTATGGTGTCTGTCTAAATGATCTGGTGTTATATTTAAAATCGCACTCACTTTTGGGCAAAATTCTTCAATGGTTTCTAACTGAAAACTACTGATTTCCGCTACGATAATCGTGTTGTCCGTTGTCTTGTCTGCTATGGAAGTGTACGCTGTTCCGATATTCCCCACAACATATACACTATCTTTCCACACCTTCATTATCTCTCCGAGAAGAGCGGTTGTTGTTGTCTTTCCATTTGTACCTGTAATGGCAAGAACATCTCCCTTGCCAACACGATAAGCAAGTTCAATCTCACCCCAAATACACACACCCTTCTCTCGAATTTTATTGACAATCGGTAAATCCGTAGGAACTCCCGGACTCATTACCACAATATCAAGAGAATTAATAACTTCATCTTTCAATTCTCCTAAAATAATCTGTGCCTTACTGCCCTCTCCGATTTTTTTAAGCAGATCTTCCTTATCAAGCGTTTCTTTTCCATCATATAAGATAACGTCTGCTCCCTGCTTCTCCAACAGTCTTGTTGCTCCGATACCGCTTATTCCCGAACCGAAAACAAGTACTTTTTTCTTCTTCAAATTCATATTTCCGGCCTCCTACATTGCAAGAAGTGCAATTAAACAGAGAATTGCTGTGATAATAGAAAATACTGCAACAACTCTTGTTTCGGACCATCCGCACAACTCAAAATGATGATGAATCGGCGCCATTTTGAAAATACGTTTTCCACCTGTTTTCTTAAAATACGTTACCTGTATCATAACCGAAAGAACTTCTACTAAATAAATCAATCCTACAATCACAATAAAAATAGGCATTTGCAACATATACGCCGTAGAGGCAACAAAGCCACCTAAAGCGAGAGAACCTGTATCTCCCATAAATACGCTTGCCGGATACACATTAAATAATAAAAATCCAAGCAACGCTCCCACTACCGCACAGGTAATCGGTTCAACTCCGCTCTTCGTTCCTATAGCAACCACTGTAAAAAATGTTGCAACAAGCACCGTTACGCTCGATGCCAATCCATCCAAACCATCCGTAAAGTTTACTCCGTTTACCGTCCCAATCACAACGATAAACAAAAGGGGTATCGCAAGCCAGCCAATATCCCAAGTTTTACCGTTTGTAAATGGGATAACCATATCTAATGATACATCTGTAAAGTTCACCATATAGTAAGCAAATACAGCAGTTACTAAAATCTGTAATGCCATTTTCTGCTTCGGAAACAATCCGTCCGAGCGTTTCATAACTACTTTCAAATAGTCATCAAGAAATCCAATCAAACCAAATCCGAGAGTTACAAACAAAATCGGAATAATCTTTGGATAATCTTTAATATAAAAAACAGATGTAACTGCCACGCTGACAAGAATAATCACGCCACCCATTGTAGGTGTACCTGCCTTTTTCAAGTGTGACTGTACCCCGTCCACTCGTTCCGTCTGTCCCATTTTCAGTTTTCTCAAAAATGGTATAACAACCGGTCCTAACAACACGCTTAATCCGAATGCTACAAGCACCGGTATTACAATATTATACTCCATATCGCACCTCTTTATCTCTTTTGTTTTTTTATTTCATTAGTATACTCTAGTTTATCGTTTTTTTCAATTCCCAGATAGGATAGAATATTTGAAAATATATCCTGCACAACCGGCGCAGCGATAGTTCCCCCATAATAAACACCTTTTGGATTATGGATAACTACCAAAGCAACCACTTTAGGATTATCCGCCGGCGCAAAACCGATAAAAGAAGAAATATATTTATTTGCACTTCTTGGAAGTGTTTGTGACGTGGCTGTTTTCCCACCTATTTTATATCCGGGTATATAGGCATTTTTTCCTGAACCTTTCGACACCACACTCTCCAATATTGTACGCATTTTCCCTGAAGTTTCCTCAGATATACCGTTTTGCTTTGTTTCATATTGAAACCTTTCCACCTCTTTTCCCTTTTTATCTGTTACGCATACTGCAAAATGTGGGGTAACTCTTTTTCCTCCATTGATAATAGAACTGACCGTTGCCGCCAATTGAACTGGGGTAATCTGAAAAGACTGTCCAAAAGACATTGTGGCAAGTTCCACCGGTCCGATATTAGTTTTTTTATGCATAATTGTTCCTGCCTCACCGGGAAGATCAATCCCCGTCTTATCCATAAGGCCTATTTTATAAAACCCGTCATAAAATCTGTCTACACCAAGTCGTAATCCTATATCGATGAATACCGGATTGCAGGAGTTCTGTACGCCCTGCACAAATGTTTCTCCCCCATGTCCTCCCGCCTTATGACAACGTATTCTTCTGTTTTCTACCACTCTGTATCCCGGACAACTGAATCTGTCCGATTCCCTGACAACTCCTTCTTCCAAACAAAGTGCAGATGTAACAATCTTAAATGTAGACCCCGGCTCATAAGTATCGTTTATACAACCGTTTCTCCACATTTGATTTAACAATTCCTGTTTCTTTTCATCCGAAATTTCCGTGTTCTCACTCTCAGGTAAAGAGAATGGCTCATTTAAGTTAAATTCCGGAACATTTACCATAGACAGTATTTCCCCATTTTGTACATTCATAACTAAAACAGATACTTTATCTGCCTGTTTTTCTTTCATCACTTTTTCTGCTGCCTGCTGGGCATACTTCTGTATATTATAATCCATGCTTATATGAAGTGTATTTCCCGGAATTGCCTCTATTCTATCCTCCGCAATCCCCTCCAATTCCACTCCGCGTGCATCCGTAGTTGTCAAAATTCTTCCGTTTTTCCCTTTTAAATACTCTTCATATTTTACTTCCAAACCGATAATCCCCTGATTATCTCCACCTGTAAATCCAAGAACTTTTGATGCCACATTTCCAAAAGGATAGTATCGTTTAAAATCTTCATCTACTTTTACCCCTGAAAGTTCATATTCTCTAATTTTATCCCCCGTTTTTTTATCTACATTTGTTTGTATTCTCTCCATGGAAGAAACTTTTTCCACCTTTTTCCTAATAAAACTCTCTTCAAGTCCAAGTTCATCACTTAAAATACGAATAACCTTTTCTTTATCTTTTATTTGGCTGTGAATAACAGAAATAGTACATACTGTTTTATTAGTCGCAAGCACCTTTCCTTTCGCATCTATGATTTCTCCTCTTGCCGCCTTTATTTCCCTCTCTCTTTCGTGAAGTGCCTCCGCCCTTTTCTGATAATACGGTGCATCTGCTATCATTAAATAAGCAAGCCTGCCAATCAGCAATGCTATTACGGAAATGGCACACAAAAACACAACAAAAATTTTCTTTTTATTATATGTCTTATTTCGCACAAAAACCTCACAAAGATTTATTACTATAGGGTATTAAATCTCTTGTGAGGTTATTCTTCTAATTTGTTTCTGTTTTTGTAATATTCATATATGGAAACGCCTCTGCCATTATTTTCTGTGCCAGTTTTATAGCGTAACTGCTGTTTGCCTGATTTTCTACATTCGGCTCATCAATAACAACATACAACATTATTTCCGGATTCTCCTGAGGCGCATACCCGATAAAAGAAATCAAATTTTTACCATGGTTACGAGGATATTTTTCTGCTGTTCCTGTTTTACCTCCAATCGCATAGCCTGCTACCTGAGCTGACTTTGCCGTTCCTTCTTTAACTGTTGATTCCATGTATGTACGAATTAATTTACTCGTTTCTTCTGAAACAGTTTTTTTGGTCAAAACAGGACTTTTATTCTCTATAACATTTCCATCTGCATCACGAATCTGTTTTACTACATGAGGTTCATAATAATTTCCACCGTTAATCAAAGAATTAAAACCTGCAGCCAATTGAAGCATCGTCACATTAAAGTTCTGTCCAAACGCATTTGTTGCCAAATCCGCATCACCCATCTTCTTTGGATCAAAGAGAAGTTTTTCCGTAGATGCCTCCCCCGGCAAATCTATTCCTGTATATTCTCCAAAACCGAAAATATGCTGATATTTTGAAAATTCGTCCGGACCGATTGCATCTCCCATATGCATCAACGCCACATTACAAGAATTCGCAATGGACTGCTTTAAGTTTTGTGTTCCATGTCCATCTTTTTTATTACATTTAATCCTCCATACTCCCACATCCAAATATCCCGGACATACATATGTTTCATTCCCTTTTAGAGTACCGTTTTCCAAACCTGCTGCCACCGTAAAAGGTTTTATGGTAGACCCCGGTTCATATGTATCACTGACACAAAAATTTCTCCATAATTTATTTAACTCTTTGATTTTATCCTCTTCACTCATTTTTTTTAACTGTTCTTCCGAAAACAGACCACTTAAATCTCTCGGATTATTCAAATCAAAGTTAGGATAAGATGCCATCGCCAAAATTTCTCCCGTTCCGGGACGCATTGCAATAACTGCCGTATTTTTACTTCCAAGTCCTGTTTTATTCGGACCATTCTTATGTTCCTCATTAAACTCTCGAATATGTTTTTCAATTATGCTCTGCAAATTCAAATCTATAGATGTGACAAGACTCTTTCCGTCCGTCGCCTCTTTTACAATTTTTTCTACGGAAGAAGTTTCTCCAACATACCCATATTCTCTTCCATCCATTCCATTTAATATATCATTATACGAGGCCTCAAGTCCGCCATTCCCCACATTACCCGATGCGGTAAATCCGAGTAAATCGCTTGCAAGAGTATTATACGGATATGTTCTCACATAATCTTCCTCCAGCCAAACCCCTTTCAGACTTCCATAATTTTCCTTATCTTCTTTTAGTTTCTCAAAAGCCTGATATTGTTTGTAAGGCACTCCCTTTTTCAACACATTATAACGACTTTCCGGTTTTTCTTCTAAAATCGTATAAACCGTTTCTTTGTCAATCTCAAAGCAGTTTTCCAGTACCTGCAGAGTCTGTTTCTTTGCTTCTGTTACCGCTTTTTCTTTTCCCGAAAGCAAAACCTTCGCATCCAAAATCACATTATAAACACGTTCGCTTGTCACCAGTTTCGTTCCGTTTGCATCTAATATATCGCCTCTTTTAAAAGGAATAATTCTACTGTTATTCTGCTGTTGGTCTAACACCGCTTTTTCGTATCTTTCTCCATCCAGTGCAACAATTCTAACCGCTTTTCCAACAAGTATAACAAAAGCCAGTATCGTTAATCCAAATACCAATACCAGCTTTCTTTGCATTCTCTTAGGAAATTTTTTACGGATAAACTTTGGACCAATCCTTTTTTTCCTATTTTCTGCCATTTATTCACCTTCCATTTGTCTTGTGCCTGTTCTACACACTATCTCTTAGGAATATCTTTATACTGCTTCACATCGCTGTCTGTAGGATTATCATATGTGATAATCTGACCTTCCTCTGCGTGAACCATTCCCAGTTCTTCCGTTGCCTTCTTGCGAACTTCCTCCAAATTCACAGAATCTACTGCATTATTAAAACGCGTTGTATTCACTTCTCTCTTCTCTGCAAGTTCTCTTTGTAAAGAAGTAATGTTTCGTGAACGGTTCGTCAATTCCGAACGCAACTGTAAATACTGCAAACATACTACAAATGCAATCACAACTGCAATAGACAAAAACACCACATATCCCTTATTCATATGCAGTGCATTTTTTCTATTCTGTCTAATCTGTCTGCTCACCTTTTTCGGCTCTGCACGATGTGTTTCATCCTGCCTTTGTGGAGCATTATTTGGTTTGCGAACAGTATTCCCATAATCATAATAATTGTAAATTTGTCTGCGATAAGCAGGTCTTCTGTTTGTTTCCATCTGCTTATGCTCCCTTCTGTCTTAACTATTTATCTCCCGTCATCTGCCTAACACCGTTCAAAAATACGCAATTTTGCACTTTTTGAACGACTGTTGTATTCTAATTCTTCCGCACTTGGAAGAATCGGTTTTCTTGTAATCACTTTCCCCTTTGACTCATTTCCGCAAACACATACCGGAAAATGACTCGGACAGGTGCATGGATTTTCGTTTCTTCTGAAAATACTCTTTACAATTCTGTCCTCTAATGAATGAAATGTAATAATACATATTCTCCCATTTTCATTCAACATATCAATCATTTCATCTAAACTATCTCTAAGTACGTCTAATTCCCTGTTCAATTCAATACGAATTGCCTGAAATGTTCTCTTTGCCGGGTGTCCCCCGTTCTTCTGAAATTTCATCGGAATGGCACGTTTAATAATCTCTATTAACTGTCCGGTAGTTTCAATGGAACCTTTCTCGCGTTCCAAAACAATATGCTTTGCAATATTTTTTGCAAATTTGTCTTCCCCATAATCTCTAATAATGCGATAAAGTTCCATCTCACTATACGTATTGACGATGTCCTTTGCCGTCATCTCCTGACGTCTGTCCATTCTCATATCTAAAGGTACATCTACACGATAGGAAAATCCTCTCTCTGCTGTATCTAACTGATAAGATGATACACCCAAATCAAGTACGATCCCATCTACTTTGTCAATGCCAAGTTTCTGAAGCTGCGACTTCATATCACAATAGTTGCTTCTGACTATTGTAACTTTCTCCCCGAAGTCACGTAAGCGGATTCCCGCAGCCTCAATCGCTGCTTCATCCTGGTCTATTCCTATAAAACTCCCCTTGTCACTTAACTGCTTACACACTCCAAAAGCGTGTCCGCCTCCACCAAGCGTTCCATCTACGTAAATGCCGTCTGGCTTGATGTTCAGACCATTTACCGTCTCTTCTAATAATACGGATTTGTGTTCAAATGTCATGTCTACCTCCATATCAGATTAAATGCTAAGTCCCAATTCTTCCATACGACCTGCAATATCATCCATGTTGTCTTCTATTGCTGTATTATTTTCCTCCCATTTTGCCTTGTCCCAAATTTCTACACGGTCCAGCACTCCCACAAGAACCACTTCTTTTTCCAAATCAGCAAAATTACGGAGTGCAGAAGAGATTAATACTCTGCCTTGTTTATCAAGGCCGCCATCTACCGCACTTCCCAAAAAGAAACGGGTAAATATTCTGGCGTCTTTATTTGTCAGCGGTAAGGTTCTTAGTTTCTCCTCAAAAATCTTCCATTCACTGTCAGGATACAGAAATAAGCAGCCATCTAATCCCTTTGTTATCACAAAGTTTTCTCCAAGATCCTCTCGAAATTTGGAGGGAATAATCAACCTGCCTTTTGCGTCTATACTATGATTAAATTCTCCTGTCAGCATATGGAACACCTTCTTTCAAATGGGTCTGCCACTTATGTCCCATTTAGTACCACTATTCACCACTTTCTACCACTTGGATTTATTGTAAACCACTTTTCCCCTCATTTCAAGAGTTTTTTAGGATTTTAAGGCAAAAAAATATCTCCACTTTCGTGGAGATACATCTTTTTTCTCATATTTTATTATTCTGCCAAACCTGTAAGATATTCAGCAATAGAAGTATAGTCAACTTCTGCCTTCTCTACCGGCTGACTATCTACATATGCAGTATATCCTGAATATCCGATCCATGATAAAACACCTACAACAACTACCGCAGTCAATGTATTTCTGAGTATTCTCATTCTCTTCTGCTTTTTCATTATTGCTTTACGGTTTGCTTTTTCCTCTTTATAACGATTTACTTTTTCTTGACTCATTTTCAAAACTCCTTTGCAATTCAACTATAAATAGTTTATCACAAAATGTAAAATTATACAACTACTATGCAAGGTGACTTTTTGCTTGTTTTTATAGCCTTTTTCCCATGTATTTAAGCCATTTACTTCCTTATTTTATATCACTTTTACAGATTACATTTATTTTAGTATCATTCTAGTATCATTTTACGCCTCTGCACACTCCGAAAACTCCCGCATAGTTGGAATACTTCACAGCCATTTGATGAATAAAGCCTTTGTTCTGCCGCCATAATGCAAGCATATTCTCAGCGGTATCTATGCCGGATTTAATGCGGGCAACAAGTTGTTCGTTTTCCATGTTTACCACCTCATCACTTTAGAAACCTTAACATTTCTTAACATTCTTAACGTATATAAAAGCCCCAAGTGCAATATTCGCACCTGAGGCACTTCCCTTTATTGTGATGTTTTGTTTTCCTGATAGTAGATTGCTTTTTTCTTGTTATCTAAAATAAAAGCATCATATACGATACGTCCCTCTACAAGAGAACCGCTAATTCCCGGCGGGTCCTGATGCACCTTGTACTCTTCCAGTTTTGTCGGTGCGACTGTAGCACACGGATGCGCAACCATAAAACCGAAATTCTTCGGTAATCTCACCGCTGGCACTTTAATAACCGTTAAACCGTCAAGGTTTGAAATCACACCCTTCAACCGCATTTCATTGCTGATGTCCGTATTCATCACAATATCAGGGCTTTTCTTCATTAATGTGTAAATATCCGGTGTTACTACCAAAACGCGTCTAGTTTCTTCTACTTCTGCATTATCAAGGGTATTTGTTGCCTTAATAATCTCATCATAGATATTTTCAGGCGTCAAGGTAACAGCTGCGGGTTTTGTTCCTGCCCCTGTTGCCATGACATTATACACATAGGTATCTACTTCCGGAATAATAACTTCTCTTTGCTGTCTGGCCAAAGCCGACGCACCCGCAAGTTGTTGTTCTGTTTCGTCTGTGTCCATTTTATCAATCGCAAACGTGAAAGAACGGTCTTTCCTCAAAGTAAATTCTTCAGTAGTCGCATCCAATGATGCTACAGCCCCATAACGCGAACCGGTTGCCCCTGTACCTGTTCCGGCACGGTCATAGTTTGTCATCTGTACCGTGTTAACTTTGTATACCTTTACGGTATGTGCTCCCGTCCAATTAAAATCTTGATTAGTAAGGAGCGTTTTTTTGCTCTCCGTTGTAAACATTTCGTCTACATAGGGGAGAAACTTTGTTACTAAATCTATAGCCATTTTTACACCCTTAACGTACATTAGGCGCAAAAGCATCAGCAAAGGCTTTTTCTCTCGTCAGTTCTTTATTCCCTGATGTCATTCCCCTTATTGGTGTATGTCCTCGTAATCTATCCTTTAACGCTGTCTGAACGGCATCATTAAATATTCCCGTCATCTCCTTGTAACTTTCTCCGAAACTCTCTTCGCTGTCATAATTTAGAAGTTTCGCAAGAGAAGACGGGAACCCGTCATTTATTAACAAGTCCTTTGCGTCTGCCATTAATTCACGCCTTAAGACGTTCCTTTCTCTAACTTCTAACTCGTTTTCCTGTTGCTCTTCATTAAAAATTTTTGACATTCTTTTGCGCTCTGCCGCAATCTTACGGGCAACTATTTTGTCAACGTCAGCGTCAGTATATTTCTTTTCCTGTTCCGCCTCCTGCCCTTTATTGTCTTGCGTTCCTGCCTGATTTTCTACACTGGCAGCCTGTGCCTCTTCCGTGTTCTCCACGCCCTGCTCTAACATATTTTCGTCCATGTTATAACTCCTTTCCGTTTTACGTCCGCAGACGATACTGTCACAGTTTTAAGTGATGCCGCACTCTATACGAAGGTAATCAATCCCAAAACACAAAAAAAGACGCAGAAACAACTTGCAATCAAGTCATTCCCACGCCTTTAGGCTTGCACTACGAGGTAATATAGTGCGGTATTCAGAATTGATATAATCATTATATATCAAATACATCAGCATTTCAATACTTATTTATTCTCAGACGTTGTAACCGCTCTTAAATCCACATAAGCCCTCTTATATTTCCCCGTTTGTTTCTTGGCTATCTTGCAGGCTCTCACGTCCGGCGAAAGCCTTTTCAATACGTCACATAGTTCCTCATCTGTGGTATATGATACTTTAATTCTCACACTCATGCTCTTCCTCCTCTTTTTCTTCGATTAGCCCAGCACCTATGCAATAATAATAAATGTTTCTCACAGCACTATAAGACGCATCCTCTAAAGCCCCTTTTATCTCTTTCAACATATCACTTCTGCAAAGCATTCCCTTTTCTCCTTTCTTCCTGCCGTTCCGCTCTGATATTGGCGTATCATCACGGAAAGGGCAGTCATTCAATCGTTCAAAATATGCATATCTAACGTATATGTAAACCGTTCTTTCCTATCGCTGAGGGTTGGGTTGGTAGTACCAGCCCTCAGAGGACAGAAAGCCTTTATTTCTTCACTTTCGGCTGATACACTGCACCAACAAGATACAAATACCCACCGCACAAGCATTTTTCTCTTTGTGCTGTTGCTTGGTACTTTCTACCACAACACAAGCACTTTTTATAAGCGTTAATCATTGCCATATGTAACACCTACCTTTCTTTTGTTGCGTTCTGCTCTTCTTTTTCTAACTCTTCACATATTTTTTTTATTGCATCATTAAACATAAGCATCGCTTTCATAAAACCAAACATATACATTTTATGAGATATAAACAAGATTTTTCCCATGTTACTAGTATTTGCTACATCTTCCGGCTTTTCGTTTTCCATTATATCGGTAACGGCATCAAGCACCTCATCTGGTGTCATTCTCTCCGCCTCTTCATCACATAATACTGCCAGTTCTTCATTTGTTAATGCTAAATTTATCATAATTTCCCTATTCCTTTCCCTAAATATATGTTATAATACTTGTATATCATTTCTTAAACGCTGGCGGGCGCTAAGATAGATATACTGCCCTTGTCTAATTCGATGAGGGCGTTTTTATTTAGTAGTTCTTTGTTGTAACGTGTCCAGTCACACACAGGAAACTTCCTGCCCTCGTTTTGCTAATACATTCATCAAGCGGGTGGTCTTTATCACATAAATACTCTAAATGTCCCGCTATGCAACTCAATTCTTGATTGATGCCGTCTAATGTATCAGCAATACGCCCCAGTTTATCCCTCTGTGCAATGTTAACCGAACTATTTTCTTCCAGTGCGTCAGCAATGCGGTCTAATATTTCAGATTTTCCCGAAATATTTTCGGCTATAACTTCTAAACATCTAAATAGTCTTATACCGCCCTCGTTAATAAAATTCCCAATTCTTTCATCTGTCATTTCATTTCTCCTTTCTCTATACATACATATCATATGGAGTAATACGGTACAAACGCCCATTTTTCAAGGCCTCTACGTATTCCGCACTTGGGGTAATACGGTACTATGTTCTATCGTACTCCTCCACTTTGGGGCAATACGAATAAAGCCTATAAAATCAATGTTTTTTACCGTTCTCCCCCACATCTTCACATTGTATAAGAGATATATACCATATTTTCGGCTTAAATCCCCTAGACCATGTCTTTATTTTCCCTTCTTGTCTAAGTTCAGTCTTGGCTCTCCCTAAAGTATTCTTACTAATTCCAGAAACACTCGCCATCTCGTCAAGGTCTGCAACCTCCTTTTCACCATCTTTCAAAAAATCAAGTATAAATTCTTTTGCATCTTCTCTTGCTGGTGCCTGTTTTACTGTCTGAGCATTTGCAAGAACAAAATCCTTGTCTTTTTTGTCTGACATCCCCTTATACTCTATTACTTCATCTTTAATAGAAAATAAAACGGTTGACTTCAGAGGCCCGTTATTAGATTTTTCATGTGATATATATCTAATCCCATGCTCTGCTGTTTCACCAACCATAAGCACACTTCTTGATATATCCCATAAGTCTGCACTGTCAGCCATTCTCTTTCTCCCCCATGTATTAGACTGCTTATTTGTATGTACTACAATTAAAAACGTACACCCGTATTTTTCACCGTATCCGATAAGTGGCTCCATGCATGACCTCATAGCATTTCTTTCACCCATTTTAATATTTTCCGGAATAAATGCTTGAATTGGGTCAAATACCACTAACGCTGGCTTATGAGTGACTATCATCTGCTCAAGAAAAGGGTTGTCAAACTTAATTTCTTTGAATCGTTCATCAGAAATATCCATTGACAGAACATTGCTGAGGTTTGCCCCACTTAACCGTAAACGCCTTTTAAGTACATATTTGTGTGAATCCTCAGCGGAAAAAAACAATACCTTCTGAGGTTCGTATTCTCTTAAATCTATTCCGCTCGGCTGCCCTAATAAAAACGGACGTTTCCCGCTACTTATTTCAGCCACAATTGAACACCACGCTGTTGTTTTCCCTGAACCGCCATCACCCACCATAGAGGTAATTTGATATTTCGGTATATATCCACGAATTAGCCACTCTGGCTCTTCCTCATTAACTGCACTCATATCTACTAGAGCCGTGCTAAGTTTTTTTATTGGACGTGTTTTTCCCTTATCAAATGCAGTAGGTACTTTTTCAAGTTCTTCAATTTGTCTGTCTATTTCTGCAATTTCTTCATCAATAATTGCCTTTTCTTCAGAAGTAACTCCTTCTTCCGTTGTCCCACTTCTTGTTGTTTCCGTGATTCATTCACCGCCTTTCTTTTCTTCTCTTCAAATTCTTCCCTACACTTCTTCAAGTGCCATTCTGCAACGTTTTTCATCTGTCTGTCATGCTCCTTTTCGTATTCGCCAACAAAATGGTTATAGTATTCCCTCGCCCTGCTACATCCTAGAAATTCAAGCCGAACAAGAACATCTTCGGCAAATCCCGGATAGGTCAACTCATATCCGTAAACTTTCATAAAGAAAGCCTTATTCAACTTCATATCAAGGGATATACTATCCAGCAGTTCTCTTTTGCTTGCCATTTAATCACCTGCCGACTTCATGCCATACATTCGCTCATTGAAATATGCAGCACTCACTTTACCCGCAAATGTAAGGAAACCTTTTTCTTTTAATTCTTCGTTCAGTTGTCTAATCACTTGATAACTTTTACTTTCTGATATTCCACAGATTTCGGAAATATCTTTCGCAGTATACACATATTTACTCATTAAATTTTCCTCCTTTCGCTCATTTTTGAGCAAAACTAAATTATCTGCTACGAACTAAATACCAAAAATACCAATAATACCAAAATATCACTTTCAATCACTTCACACGCTGGCGGGCGTCTTTTTTATTCTGTTTCAATGATTTCAGTTACATCAACACCGAGAGCCTTTGCAATCCTACCTAGTGTTTCAGGTCTTGCCTCTACTCTCCCGCTGATTATCCCGCACAATGTACCTTTGGGTATTCCTGCGGCAATTAATTCTTTTTGCCCCATGCAAGCCCTTGCTCTTGCAAGTTCATACTTTTGTCTGTCAAGTTTCATGTTTTGTCACCTCCAACCTTTCATACAGAACTTTTTTGTTCTGGCCATTATAATATCAGAACTTTTTTGTTCTGTCAATAGGTATTTTAGAACATTTTTGTTCTTTTATTTTTCTTTTTGATATGATATACTTTTTATATTCGGAGGTATACACATGACTATAGGAGAAAAAATAAAGACTTTACGCCAAAAAAAAAGACTAACTCAAAAACAATTAGGTGACTTGTGCGGTATGGCCGATTCTGCTATTCGCAGATATGAAAATGGACGAGCAAAACCCAAAATAGAAACATTACAAAAAATAGCAGATGCTTTAGATATAAAAATAAGCGAACTCATTTCTTTAAATGACGCTATCGGCTCAGTTTTAGAAACAACGGAAGAAAATAGAATTATCCACACATATAGCGCTATTGAAGTGGCTATTAAAGATAATCTTAATAAAATGAATAACCTTGCGAAGAAGAAAGTATATGATTACACAGAAGATTTGATTCAGAATCCACAAAACTGGAAAAACACCAAAGAATAAGGTTGTAGAATTGATTTCAGATGTGACTAATAGCAACATCTGAAATTGAATAGGGTATTATCGTCAAAGGGTCTGCCCAAAATGGTGGACACCCCAATAATAAGGACGTCACAATTTATGACGTCGAAATAGCGGCACCTATCTTCAACCATTTCACACGCTGGCGGGCGAGAAATGAAAGGAGATAAAAACAATGCCTACATACAAAGACGATAAAACAGGTACATGGTACTGCAAATTCTACTATGTAAACTGGCAGGGGGAAAAGAAACAGAAATTGAAAAGAGGGTTCAAACTTCAACGGGAGGCGAAAGACTGGGAACGGAAGTTTCTTGAGCAGTTCGCCCAAAATCCTGATATAACCTTTGAATCGCTCTATGAGAAGTATAAGGCGTACATCACGCCAAGAATAAGGGAAAGTTCAGCGGCTATCCGTTTCAATATAATTGATAGCCATGTACTGCCCTATTTCAAAGTCAGGATTGTGTCAGATATTTCTCCGGCTGATATTTCAGCATGGCAGACCGAGATATTAAAAAAGGGGCTAAGCGAAACTTATACCCATTCAATCAACGTATATTTAAAGGCTATCTTTGCCTATGCTGTGGAATATGTGGGACTTCAAAAGAATCCCTGTACAAAGTCCATAGGCTCGCTTAAAAGCCGAAAGATAGACTTTTGGACGCCTGAGGAGTATAAGCAGTTCTCAGAGGCGTGTAAGGACAATATAGAGGCTTTCACAATCTTTGAGGTACTCTATTATACAGGTATGAGGGTCGGTGAGGCTCTAGCCCTTACGTTGAATGATATTGATTTTATGGGCTGTACTATATCCGTTACAAAAACCTACTACCGCATTACCGGAAAAGACCTGATAAACCCGCCAAAGACTGCCGGAAGTGAAAGAACGATAGCAATACCTGAATTTCTAGCAGAAGAATTGAAAGAATACATTTCACACCTGTATGAACCGGATCCGAACGAGCGTATATTCAACAGACGCCCACAGTATGTCCGTAGCATATTACAAGAGTGTGCAGATAAAGCCGGAGTGAAACAGATAAGAATACATGACTTGAGGCACTCCCACGCCTCTATGCTTATCAATCTTGGGGCAAATCCGCTCTTAGTAGCGGAAAGGCTGGGGCATGAATCGCCAACAATCACCCTCAAGACGTACTCGCATCTGTTCCCGTCCACTCAAACCGAGATAGTAAACAAAATCAAAAAGGTATAAATAATAGTATCATTCTAGTATCAAAAAGCATAAGAAAAGAGCCAAAACCCTTGATTTATAAGGGCTAAGGCTCTTTTTATTACTATACAACTACGATAATTCCTCCGTCACTTGCATACATTGTACTTATTCCTCTTGTATCTAATATAATGACCTCTTTAAATTTTCCTCTATCTTCCAGCATTTTCTTAACAGATACTGCTCTCTCATAACAGTTACAGTGAGAAATCGCCAAAGTCTTCTCTTCTGCATTTCCGACCTGTTCCATGACAAAATCAACCATTTTAGCCAACGCTTTATTTATTCCTCTTGATTTTCCCAACTGACAAATCGTTCCCTGAGGAGTAGCTGCCATAACCGGCTTAATATTTAATGCTGATGCCACTAGCGCTTTTACTCCTGTTAATCTTCCGTTTTTTTTCAATGTTTCTAATGTTTCCAGCACAAAATATGTGTTTTGCTCCTCAATATAAGAGTCAACTGTTTCAATTACTTCCTCAAAACTAAGCCCTTTTTCTTCACATTCCATAATCTTCTGTGCAATAAGCGTTTCACCTACAGAAGCCGAACGTGAATTGAAAATATGAATTTTCTTCTCTCCATATTCTTCCTCATAAATACTCTTTCCAAGCACAGCGCTATTATAAGAACCGCTAAGTTCTGCCGACAAAGTTACAACATAAATTCTGTCTGCATGACACTTATAACTTTCCATATAACGTTCCGGTGACGGACAGGACGATTTAGGACATTCCTGACTTTCTGCAACTTTATCCAAAAATTCTTTCTGATTAAATGTATCGTCATCTATAATATTTTCATTTTCAATCTGAATACTGAGCGGAATACTCTCCACTTTTCCTGATTGTTTCATCCCCTCTGTCAATTCACCACAACTGTCTACTACAACTTTATAACTCATATCTGGAACCTTCCTCTATCTTTATACTTATCACATTCATTTCTATTATATGTAGTTTTGAATACCACTTGTTTAGTTTACCACATTTTCCCTGATAAGAAAAGACTTTTTATATTTTTCCTTTTATTATTATAACTATTCAACCTTATACTGACTAGACTTCTACTTTTATCTGACTTGATACGTTTAAAACAAGTCCTATTTCTATCATAAGAAATAATGTTGCCGTACCTCCATAACTGATAAACGGCAATGTGACTCCTGTTGTTGGTAAAAGATTTGTTACTACACCGATATTAAGGATAACCTGAATTGCAATCTGTGCAAACACCCCTGTTGCTATCAGTGATCCATATAAATCCGGTGCATTCTGCGCAATAAATGCAATACGATATAATAAAATTGCAAACAGTGTCAAAATAATCAATAAACCGAATACCCCTAATTCTTCACATATAATCGCCAAAATCATATCATTCTGTGCTTCCGGTATAATTAATTTCTGTGTACTATTACCCAAACCTTTTCCAAAAATCCCCCCTGAACCAATGGCATACAACGCCTGCATACTCTGATAACTTCCTTCACTCATATACATTTCAGGATTGACCCATGCTAAAATTCTTCTTATTCGGAAGTTTTGACTTCCTTCCATAATTTTCCCTAAAAATTCCGAACCGATAAAAAACACTGCCATTAATCCCCCGCCAATAGCAAGAAACCATTTCGTGTTACGATGCGCCACAAAAAGCATGACACAAACCATTCCCATTACAATAACGGCAGTACTTAGGTTATCCGTCAAAAACAATACACCTGCAGTTCCAATTCCTCCCCAAATTAAAACGCAGAGAACCCCTTCCTTCTTTCTGAGTTTTTCTCCAAGTTTACATATCAATGCTGGAATAAAAACAACAGTTGCAATTTTCATAAACTCTGATGGCTGCATTTGTCCAAAAATCGGAATTTTAATCCAACGCCTTGCCCCATACGCTTCTATGCCGATTCCGGGTACAAAAACAAGTGCCATACTTAACATAGCCACCCAAAATGCCATTTTCGACAATTTTGCATATATGTGATAATCCATTTTATAAGCACACCACATTATAATAAAACTTACCGCATATGCCTTTAATTGATTTTTCAAATAAAACATTCCGTCATGAAATTTTACAGATGCACTATAAGAACTGGTACTATAAAGCATAAGCAAACCAAAGCCAATAAGAAAAATAAGCACCGTCATTAAAGTATAGTCAAAATATTGTACCGTTCTCTTTTCCCTGTTTCTATTTAATCTTTTCCTCACCATATTTATACTCCTTTTCTTAACTATTCATTATACTATATTGCCCGGTAAAAACAAACACTTTTTCCTTTCTGCAACATAATCTAATATTGTAAACATTTTAAAGGAGGAGATTGAATATGCAAAATTTTCGCAATAATATGACATTTTATAATCACGAAAATATACACTGTCGAAGACCCGATCCTATTTCTTCCATGCCTTTAGCAATGGCATATGTACCATGGCAGAGATGGGAAAATATACTCGACACCGATAAAGGTTTTCATTGCGGAACTATTTTTCATGATTTACGGAAACCATTTGAACATGGAGGAGGTGGCTGTCGATGAACAACAATATGCCTTCTCGAAAAGATTTGCTACATTTAATTAATGTTGCCAGTTTTGCTGTAGATGATGTGAAATTATTTTTGGATACACATCCCGAAAACAAAGAAGCTCTCGCTTATTTTCAGGAATATAACGCAATCCGCACACAAGCATTAGAAGATTTTTCGCGTCTGTACGGACCTCTCACTCTAGATTCAATCACTACTTGCAACGACTACTGGAAATGGATTGAAGAGCCATATCCATGGCAGGAAGGAGGATGCTAGTTTATGTGGAATTATGAAAAAAGATTACAATATCCCGTTAAAATTACACAGACAAATCCAAAAATTGCACAGATTATAATCAGTCAATTTGGTGGTCCTGACGGCGAACTCGCTGCCTCCATGCGATACCTTTCTCAAAGATATACGATGCCTTACAAACAAGTGACAGGAATTTTGACCGATATCGGCACGGAAGAATTAGCTCATATGGAGATAATTTGTGCTATCGTATATCAACTGACAAAAAATCTTTCCGTAGAAGAAATAGAAAAATATGGTTTTGACAAATATTATGTCGACCACACACTTGCATTGTGGCCACAAGCAGCAGCCGGAACACCTTGGACTGCAACCTATTTCCAATCAAAAGGAGATCCTATTACAGATTTACACGAAGATATGGCAGCAGAGCAAAAAGCGAGAACAACATACGATAATATTTTGCGTCTTGTTAAAGACCCTGAAGTGTGTGACCCAATTCGCTTCCTACGCGAAAGAGAAATCGTTCATTATCAGCGTTTCGGTGAAAGTTTAAGAATTGTTCAAGATAATTTGGACAGCAAAAACTTCTACGCTTTTAACCCTGAATTCGACAGAACCACAAATTGCAATTGCAGAAGATGATACAATGCAAAAAGGAATGTTATCTGCATTCAGATAACATTCCTCTAAAAATAAAAGCGGGTGATGGGAATCGAACCCACGTATCTAGCTTGGAAGGCTAGTGTTCTACCATTGAACTACACCCGCAAAATCGGGGTGACAGGATTCGAACCTGCGACCTCCTGGTCCCAAACCAGGCGCTCTAGCCAAGCTGAGCCACACCCCGCTATATAACTGTTTGTTTCAAGCAGGATTTATAATATCATTTCTAACAGAAAAATGCAAGCATAAATTTTACTTTTTTTATTCTTTTTCAATCATTTTTTCCACCTGTCTGAATTGACGGTTGAATTTCATTTTCCCTACATCATAAGAAAACTTCTGAATACAATTGATACTCTCATTCTCATTATTTCCCAACATAGTATTCTCTTTCTTCTTTAACCGAAATATTTTTTTGACAGGACGGTATTTCTCATCAAATTCAATACTGACACCGGATAAGTCATATGAGTCTTCTATTACCATAGTGGATATTGCATATAATTCCTGTTCAAACCATTTCAATTGTGTTTTATCTGCAACCTTTATATGATAATTACTGTCCTTTACTTCTTTTGTACTTAAATTTAATCGGGTAACAGAGGACAGATACGATTCTGCGTATAATTCAGGATACATTTCTCCATCCGCCTCATAGATTTCCGTCCCCTCTTCCCCAAAACTTACACCAATCGTATTTTTTTCCCGATATTTTGGTAAGCCCCATTCCACATTTCTCGGTACAACTGCTTTTTCATCCTGAAATGCAAACAAAACTGAAGACTGGTGATAATTTTCCCCCAATTCAACTTTCATATAAGATTCCTGTTTGAGAATATCGTTTACTTTTTCAGAGGAAACACCTTCTTTTTGGCAGGCAATCGTAAAAAAAGATATACAGACCGCCACGCCTAACATTACTATTTTTTTCATATTTTCTCCTTTATTTCAAATAATCTTTCGGGGATTTATATTTTTCTTTATACTGTACCCGTTCCGGACTTTTCCAGATTTTCTTTAAACTTCGTTTGAAATTATTATCCAAGTATGTCTTTTTTCTGCTGTCCGCAGGGGTTGCCGGAAGAACATCCAACCGATAGTGTGCATCATTATAATCTGCAGGTGCGTAATTAAAAGATTCACTATTTACCACTTTCTTTTTCTCGGATTTCTCTATATTTTTGTATGTTGCCGGTTTACTTTGCACCTGATTACTTTTTGTTTTTTTCAAAACATCCCACTCCGTCACAAAACTGCCTGTTTCTGTATCAATAATAAATTCCGATAATTTATTTGGAGTTAATATTTTATCATATCTCTGCTCCTTAAATTTCTCTTCTTTTTCTGTTTTATTGTGATGTCTTGACGGTTCACCATAATATAATTTCATATTAAAATTTTTTGCATAGGCTTTTAACCTTTCATAATCTGTTTTACCTTCGTAATATCCCCGAACATATTCAATATTTTGTTTGTCAATATACATTCTGAACTGGTGAATCACTTCACTATCTAAATTCTTTTTCTTACAGGCTTTTCTGACACACTCCGCATAATCTTCTAAAAATGCAGAATGAGGCGCCATTTCCGGTGCAAATCTATCCCCCTCTCCAAACTGAAGCATTCCGTTATTATCCATATATCCCCCCATTTGTTCGATAACAAGCAACGCTTTTTTCTTGGGCGAAATCTTACTTTCTTCAAACATATACGTATATACATCCGAACCTATTTGACGGGCAGATTCATAAATCCTCTCTATTTCCTGCAAATACTCGTCCTCCATAACATTTTGTGCCTCATAGCCATTCGCCCCAAACAGATTAAATTTCGTATTAACCGCTTCCATATAAGCCAGAACCGCACTTTTATCCCAACCGTATTCTTTTGTTAATTCTTCCCCCTGATAGAGAAGGCTTTGGATAAGATACCTGCTTCTCGCCCGTAAAATGTTTGGAAGTTCTGTTACATAATCTTCAATCGTAATCTCTTTTTCCGGAACAAGATAACTCATCTTCTCCTCAGTTTCCCTCATTTTAACCTCAATTTCAGTTTCCGAAACATACCTGTATTGCTGTGTCATTTCCTGTTCCAAATATTCCAACTGTTCCATCGACAGAATAGTCGACTGAAAATGAAATTGAATCTGCACCGGCCGATATTTTTCGTCAAATAAAATATCCACAGAATCCATATCCGCCTCATCACCGTTTAACACTTCTGCAAAAATAAGTAGTTCCGAAAAATATTCTACCTCCTGCTCTTCCTCTATATGAACAAAATAATTTTCCTCTTCAATCCGTTCCTTTGTAAGTTGTAACGCCAAAAAAGGTTCAAAGAAAAATTCTATATCCAACATGGAAGACACAAGTCTGAAATTATCATATTTTTCACTTCCCCTATATTTACCATAATAAACTTCCACATTTTCATCTTCACGCAAAATAATCTGCTTTTGCTCCTCGAAAGGCTCAATTAATGTTTTTTTATTCGGAATGTCGTAGAAAATCTTCTTCCCCAAATAGCATTTTCCTAAAGAAACTTCTATGTAATTCTCATTCTTCAAAATATCTTCATACACTTCAGGGACAGCCTCGGTTGCCCGAACTGCCCCTGCTTTTCCTATGCAAAACATACAGATTATACAAATCCCTGCCACAATCCATTTTTTAGCATTCATTTAATTACGCCTCAATTTCTCCGTCAAATCCTAAATCATCTAAAATTTCCATCGCTGTTTTTACACAATGCTCACAGCCGTCTATTCTGACATTTTTATCTGCCAGACTTACTTTATAATCCAGTCCCGCTTCGTTCATTGCCTTTTCAATTCTTTCCACACATTTTTCACAATGCATTCCTTCTACTTTAATTACTGTCATTTCTTTTTCCTCCTATTATTTCATTAGTTTTTGAATAATTTCACATAACTCATCAACCGCTTCCACTCTTCCGTCCTGAATATCTTCTACCACACAGGAATGTATATGGGACGCCAAAAGTTTTTTGTTAAAACTGTTCAATGCCGATTGTATGGCTGAAACTTGCGTTAAAATATCCACACAATATCGTTCTTCATCCACCATTTTACGAATTCCCCGTACCTGTCCTTCAATTCTGTTTAGTCTGTTGACTAAATCTTTGTATTCTTTTGTTTCCCTATGTTTTGTTCTCTCACAACACTTATCTTCCATTGTATTTTCTCCTTCTGTAAAGTGCTATAATTTTAATCTGCGAAGTCTTAACGCATTTCCTACAACAGATACGGAACTAAGCGACATGGCAAGTCCTGCAAAAATAGGATTTAATAATGTACCATTTATAAGATACAGTGCACCGGCCGCAAGTGGAAGCCCACAGGCATTATAGAAAAATGCCCAAAATAAATTCTGTTTAATATTACGGATAGTCGCCTTACTTAAACATATAGCCTTATAAACATCCTGCAAGTCCGACTTCATTAAAACAATATCACTGGAGTCCAGTGCAATATCGCTTCCGCTTCCGATTGCCATACCTACGTCAGCCTGCACAAGAGCAGGAGCATCGTTAATTCCATCTCCTACCATCATGACACGTTTTCCTTCTTTTTGCAACTCTTCTACGACACTTACTTTATCTTGAGGGAGAACCTCCGATACAACTTTATCCACTCCGACTTTGTGTCCAATATAATCGGCAGTCAGTCGGTTATCTCCGGTAAGCATATAAACTGTAATTCCTAAATTCTTTAACTCCTTAATTGTCTCTTTGCTCGTTTCTTTAATTGGGTCTGCCACACTGATAATTCCGAGTATCTTTCTGTCAGCAATAACAAACATTGGTGTCTGCCCTTTCCTTGCTATTGCCTGTGCTTCTGTTTCATTTTCTCCAAGATTAATTTCTAATTCTTCACAAAGTTTCTTATTACCGATATGATATTCTATTCCACCTAAAACCGCTTCTATACCCTTTCCTGTAATACTACGGAATTTTTCCGGATTATCCAGTTTTAATCTTCTCTCTTTCGCTTCTTCTACAATCGCCTGTCCAAGAGGATGCTCTGAATGTTGTTCACATGAAGCTGCAATCCTCAAAAGTTTTTCATCTGCTTCATTACCGAAAATTCCCATAACTTTTGGTTTGCCTTCTGTAATCGTTCCCGTTTTGTCCAAAACAACCGTATCTACTTTATGAGTTGTTTCCAACGCTTCACCGCTCTTAATCAAAATACCATGATTTGCTCCAAGACCTGTTCCGACCATAATTGCTGTCGGTGTGGCAAGTCCTAATGCACACGGGCAGGCAATAACAAGTACAGAAACAAAAATCGTAAGTACAAATGCCAAATCATGCCCTAAAACTGCCCAAATCACTGATGAAATCACCGCTATCGCCATTACGGTTGGAACAAAATATCCCGCTACAACATCTGCCAATTTAGAGATAGGCGCTTTTTTTCCCTGTGCCTCCTCCATTAATCTGACAATTTTTGCAAGTGTCGTTTCCTCACCAATACGGGTTACTTCTACCTGAATTGCTCCCTGATAATTTATGCTTCCACCGATAACCGTCATTCCTTTTTCTTTTTCCACAGGAATACTTTCCCCTGTCAGCATAGACTCATCAACCGTCGTGTTTCCATCCACAATCACACCATCAAGTGCAATTTTACTCCCCGGTTTTACTAAAATAATTTCTCCTGTTTTAATTTCTTCCACAGGAACTTCTATCTGCTCTCCATCTCTCAAAACAATCGCCTTATCCGGCGCTAATTCCATAAGTTTACGAATCGCCTCGGATGTCTTTCCCTTACTTCTGCCTTCCATATATTTCCCTACCATAACAAGCGTAACAACAATGGCTGCTGATTCATAATACAGATTATGCACACTGGAAACATCTTGTGGAATGCGGATTGTCATGACAAGACTGTATAAAAAAGCACTTCCTGTTCCTATTGCAACGAGCGAATCCATATTAGGATTTCCCTTAAATAAACTTTTAAATCCGACAAGATAAAATTTTCTTCCATTATAAAGAATGATAATTGTCAAAATACATTGTGCCAACGCAAAATTTAGCGGATGCGCCGACATATCAATCCCTTTTGGAAGCGGTAATGTTATTGGAAGCATATGCCCCATGGAAATATAAAGTAACGGAATTGCCAAAATCACATTTGTAATCAAATGACGTTTCGTCTTTTTAATATTTTCCTGTAATTCATCTTTCTCATGCTGTTTCTCCTCTTTGCTCTTTTCCACATCCGGTTCCGCTCCAAATCCTGCTTTTTCTACCTTCGCAATAATTGCTTCCTGTGTAAGCAGCGTATCATCGTAGGTAATTGTCATTTTTCCAGTAGTCAGATTGACATTACTTTCCTTTACACCATCTAACTTCCTCGTCACTCGTTCTACCGCACTGCTGCAGGCAGCACAACTCATTCCGCTTATTGTATATTTTTCTGTTTTCATTTTTTCACACCCTTTCGTATACCCTATGGGGTATATGAAAATGTTATCACTTTACATTTTTCGTGTCAAGAAAAACATAAAAAGAGCAGACTGTATTTTTCTACAATCCGCTCTTTTACCCTTGCTATTGTCTTCTACCTAATGTAATTTCAACTGTTTCCTCTTCATAAGTACCTTTATCGGCAGGTACCTGCAATGTTACTTTTACTCTCTCGCCTACTTTATAATATTGAAGTTGTTCCTGTAAATCCTGCATGGTATCAATTCCTACACCTTCAAATCCTGTGATGATGCTTCCTTTAATAATTCCAGCCTTGTCTGCTCCTCCTCCTTTAACAACTTCTGAAACAAATACACCTTTTTTCATATTATACATCTTAGCGCTTTCTTCTGTTACATCTAACCCTGTAATTCCTAAATATCCTCTCTGCGCCTCTGATACTTTTGTTCTTGTTTCTTTATTCATTAAATTTTCCAATAAATCTTTAATATCTGAAAGTGGGATGGCATATCCTATTCCTTCTACCGCCTCTGCATTGATTTTTACGGTATTAATTCCGATTACTTCGCCGTTAGCATTCAATAATGCTCCACCACTGTTCCCCGGGTTAATTGCCGCATCCGTCTGGATTAATTTCCCTTTAAATCCTTCCAGTTCTCTCTCTGTAGCGCTGACAATTCCTGTTGTAACGGATTGTCCATATCCCAATGCATTTCCAATGGCAATCGCAGGCTCACCTACATTCAATTTAGATGAGTCCCCTATTGCTGCAATAGAGATTTTTTCCAATGTATTACTTTTAATTCTATTCAGCGGAACTGCAACAACTGCAACATCTCGACTTGCATCCGTTCCTTTTACGACACCTTCTACACTTTCATTATCAATAAAAGAAACTGTAAGGCTTGTACTATTTTCAACAACATGGTTATTGGTTACAATCAATAATTCTGTATTATTTTTTCCAATGATAATCCCCGAACCACTGCTCTGGCTTTCCTGCAACTGCGTACCGCCAAAGAAACTTTGTACTTCCTGCACACTCATATTTGTGATAGATACAACCGAAGGCATTGCTTCTTTTACGATTTCCGTAACATCTGAGGTAACCGTCTTTGTCGAACCATTTACCTTCGTTGTGTTTACCTGTGTCGTTTCTTTTGAAGTTGTTTGGTATCTTCCGAATAATCTGTCTGCAATATAATTACTTGCCTGATATGTCCCGCTTGCCACAATACCAAATAAGACAGCAAGCCCTACACATGCAACCACTTTCATCCAGCCTTTACCTCCCTTTTTTTTCTTCGGCTTTGGCTGTACAGGAGGCACATTATTTCTCGGTGGAATATTTCCTCCCATCTGATATGTTTCTCCGATATGCGACTCTTCTTTCAAATGTTCACTTTCCGTTTTCTCTTCTGTCTGCACATTCTCGCTAGAAACTTCCTGCATCGGCTCAGTTGTCTGTACAACTTCCTGTTCTTTCTCCTTTGGCATTTCCTGCAAAACAAAATTCACTTCGCCATTTGGCATTTCCTGATTTTCCTTATTTTCTTCATTTCCCTGTCCTAATTTATATTCATTATCCATACCTGTCAGACTCCTTTCGTTTCTTCTTTATAAGCATTATTGTAAATAGAAATTGTGTTTAAATTGTGTTTATTCATTAAAAACTTTTTGAACTCATTTTTATTAAAACTTAAAAAGGTGAAATGCCCATTGGCATTCCACCTCTTTTATTAATCTAAATCAATAAAATCCATATCAAAATCATCATCGTCATCATCAAAATCGAAATCTTCAAAATCATCATCATCGAAATCTTCTTCGTCTAAATCTTCCGAATCAAAATCTTCCATGAAATCATCTTCTTCATTTTCAAATCCATTGACAAATTCTTCCTCAAAGAAATCTTCTTCCTGCTCTGTTGCCGGAACTTTCTCTTCAACTTCTTTCTCTTCTGCAAAAGAAACTAGTTTATCATCATCTTCTTCATCATCAAAATCTTCTACATCAATATCATATTCTTCATATAAATCATCAAGTTCCAAATTGCGATGACGAAGTTTAATTGCAAGCACGATAATAATGATAATAAGTAAAAGTATTCCTAAACCTGTACATAAAATTACTTTGGAAAGATTTTCTGTAATAAAATTATTTAACTTACTTACTTTTCCTGTTGTCTTATCTGTTTCATTTACTTTGTTTGTAACATATCTCTGATAAGATTCCTGTGTTGTATCATACTGATAAAATTCTTTTGTTCCATTGCTGTCCATAGCATAAACAAGATAAAATCCTTCATTCTTTTTATCCTGCCAAGCCGGAAATTCATGTTCATTTACAGTTAATTTTACTTGCTGGTAACCTGAAGGTACTTTTATCCCTTTACTTTTTTCCAACAAAACAATTGACGTAGATGGAGATACAGTTACCTGTACATAAGGAGAAAATGTTGCATCTTCTTCATTATATAAGAAGAAATCTCCTTTTCCTTCTGCATCAACTAAATATCCTAATGTAATGTTTCCATTTTCCTGACGTACAAACTTGCGTTCTCCACCATCATAAGACAACTTTGTTTCTACGAATCCTACCGGAATACTTGTTGAAGCAAATTCTTCTGAAAATTGATAAGATTTACCGCTAATTGTAATTCCACTCTGATTAGCATCTCCACTATTTTCTCCCTGAGGCTGTTCAGGTGTCGCTGCCGGAGGATTTGTTCCTTCTGCAATCTGAATAGTTGAAGTTCCATTTACACATTCAACTGCTTCTCCGCCTGTCACTGTTCCTGTAGAATCTGTTACTTCAATTTTAGTTGTTCCGACTTTTAGCGCCTGAAATTTCATTGTAAAACGAATCTTGTTCGTTCCGTCACCTTTTCCGGAAAATTTCAATACACCGTCAGATTCTTTCGTCACACCATTTCCTTCTTGAAAAGCCAACGATGACGGGTCGTATTTTAACGTAATATTAAAACTTTCCAGAGAACCGCTTCCTGCTCTTAACGCACAGGCTACTTCTACGGTTTCTCCTGTCTTTGTCTGTAAATCAGTAAATGAAACTCTCCCTGATGCCGCATAACTCATCACTGAATACATCGGAATTGTCAGACATAATGCCAGCATAAACGCCGCTATTTTCTTCATTATCTTCATGTACTTTTCCTCCATTAATTCACTTATCCTTTTTATTGCATAGTATTGTCAAAGCGCATACTTTAACAAATATCATATCCTCTATAATACACTTTTTTCATAAAAATGTCTACTTTTTTTCTTCCTCAGACACACCGTGGCTACTTTTGGAAATATCCGCATTCGGATCATTTAGTTTTTCTCTTGTAATACCTGTAAGTGTTTCAATCTTTTCCGCAATAGATTTAACTGTTTCCGAAACTTCCTTTTCTTCTTCATTTGGATATAAAAACTTGTGCAATTCCCGTACATTTTCAACCAAACCTACCGGAACAATAACGCTTCCCACCTTATCCACTCTTCCATTCATGGATTCCATTGGAAATCCCGTTGTTTCCGTCAATTTATAATCCAACGCACCGGATGCCAATCCGATCATATCGGCCAGCGAAAAGCTTGTGGAAATCTGTGGAAATACTTTATTAATCACTTTATTAATTGTTTTTATATCCATCGTTTTCGCTTTTTCCACTACTTTTGAAATAACTATCTGCTGACGCTCCGCTCTTTTATAATCGCCGCCTACATTTTTACGGATTCTCGCATAAGTAACAGCCTGCACTCCATCTAATTTCAGCGTTCCGCCATGTGTCAAATGAGTTACCTCTTTTCCGGTAACTGTTCCTGTTTCATCAATATAATTATTAACTTCTTTCGCTTCCTGCTCCGTCACTTCTACTTCTATTCCGCCGAGCAAATCAACAACATCTGCCAACGCTTTAAAATCAACTGTTACATAATTCTGAATATCTAAGTCAAAATTTTTATTCAACATATTGATGGCATCTTTCGGTCCCCCTGCAAAATATGCATAATTTGCCTTCTGCATTTTTCCACTCATCTGCTCTGTCAATGTATCTCTATAAACAGATGCTAAACGCACTTCTTTTGTATCATGATGAATAGATGCTAGAATAATTGTATCCGCATGTGCGCCTTTCTCTAGGTGTCCATATCTTGAATCTCCACCAAATAACGCCACTGTCATATACCCTTCCTGCTTTACCCCCTCGTTCGATTGAATATCTCCTTCGCTAAATGTTATCGTCTGAAACTTATCATATTTAGCCATAACATACGCTGCTCCGCATAACATTAAAAAAATAATAATTTCCGCAACCAAAAAGACAACTCTCTTTATCTTACGTCTTTTTCTCTTTTTTTGCTTTGCCCGCCGTTGTTCTTCTTTCATTTTTTTATTTTCTGACATAAATTTGCTCCCCTTTTATTTCTTTTCATTATAACTATTATGTTTCCCTGATAGCATAAAAAGATTGTGCTAAACACAATCTTTTTATCTCATTTAATTTATCTGAACTTTTGGCTGCGTTTCCATCTGCTCTTCTGGCTTAGCGACACCTTCATTCTTTTTCTTGTCGCTTGGACTTTCCCACTGGGTTTCCGGATCAACCACTCTCTTTCCAACTTTTCTCTCTATTTTTCTGCTAATCGAACGTACTTGAGAAGATGGTTCATATTCTTCCTCACCATACAAAAATTCATGCAACTGCACAACATTATTTTCCAATTTTACCGGAATAACAATGCTTCCTAAGCCCGGCAATGTATCGGTCGTTTTCTCTATTGGAAATCCAATGTTATCTCCTAATTTGTATTTATTAAAAGATTTTGCATAATCTAAAATTTCTGTTGCTGAAAGGCTTGTCTTAATCTTCGGCAACACTATGTCAATAATTTTATTGATTGTTGCCAAATCCGCTCTCAACGCCTTTTCTACCATTTTTTCAATTACATATCTCTGGCGTTCTGCTCTTTTAAAATCTCCGCCTTTTGTGGAACGTATTCTTGCATATGTGGTTGCCTGCACTCCATCCAGCGTCTGCATTCCTGCTTTTGTCACACGATTTGCTTTCTTTCCGGCAATTTGTGCAGTTTCACCTAAAAATTTATTCAAATATGGCACTTCGACTTCGGTAACTTCAATTTCCACACCGCCAAGCAAATCAATCACGTCCGAAATAGCCGCAAAATCTACCGTTACATAATCTTCAATTTCAAGGTCTAAATTGGTATTCAACATATCAATCGCCTGTTTTGGACCGCCGAAACTATATGCTCCGTTACACTTTTGAAGTTCTCCTTCACCTATGTCCAAAAGTGAGTCACGGTATACCGATACCATTTTTACTTCTCTTGTTTTATTATTTAAACTTGCCACAATAATGCAGTCTGTTCTCGTTCCCTCGTCAGACCCTGCTGCTCTGGAATCACTTCCAAAAAGTGCAAAATTCGTAAATCCTTCTCCTACACCTTCATCCAAATCATTCACTGCAATATTTTTCTTAGGAATTTCTTCTGTATTTAACTTGTTTAACTTTGCTGATACATATATAACACCTGATGCAATAAGACAAATCAGAACTCCTAACAGGCAAACTGCAACTTTCTTCCCGATACTTAATCTGAGAAACCAGTTTCCGCGTTTTCTTCTTCGCCGTCTACTTCGTGCAGCCCTTGCTCGCTTCGGGCTTCCCGCTTCTTTCTTCGCCATATATTTACCTCTTTTTTCTTATGTTTGCATATACCTTAAATATTATACACCATGTTAAAGGGGATTACAATATAAAGTGGTGGAATTTTCCTTATCCCTTTTAACCGCTATATACAAATTTATTTAAATGCAAAAAATCTTTGTCCCAAATAATTTAATCCGGTAAAAAATACCATACCAATAATCATAGAAATATTATCAATAACGTTTTTATTTCCAACAAGCAATAATTTCACCAGCGGTTTTGCTAATCCATATGCCAAGAAATAGCATACGACAATATTTAAGATGAATTTTATTACCATTTTCCATGATTTTGTTTTATTCTGAAATGTAAAATATTTATTTAAAAAATAACTCAAAATACTTGTCAAAAAATAATTCATCCCCGACGAAAACCAATATCCACAATGTGCAACATTATATAAAACAAACATAATTGTTGTTCCTACAATCGTATTAATTATCCCCACTATTATAAATTTGAGCATAGATGCGTCAAATAATTCTTTTATCTTTTTATACATATACTAGTTTTTCCCCTTCTTTTCGTCTGCCTCTAAATCGCCGACTCCCTCTTCCCTATCACTATGTTTCAATATCGATTTAGAAATATAAATTGGTCTTTCTTTAACCTGTAAATAAATTCTTCCTAAATACTCACCCATAATCCCCAAAATAATTAACTCAACGCCACCAAGCAAAAGTATCAAGCAAACCAAAGTAGCATACCCTGGTATAGAAATCCCCATAAATATCTTTTGCACACAAATCACAATTAAATATATTAGTGAAATAAGTGATAATATACTTCCCAAAAAAGAAGCAATTTTCAACGGTGCTACTGTGAAAGAAACAATTCCATCTAATGCATACTTTAACAATTTTTTAAAAGACCATTTTGTTGCTCCTGCAAATCGTTCTTCCGGAATATACGATATGTATTCCGTTTCAAATCCAATCCATGAAAATAAACCTTTAGAAAATCTGAAATTTTCTTTCATATCTAAAAGTGATTCAGCAACCCCTCTACGAAATGTTCTAAAATCACTCGCTCCGGATTTAAATTCTATCTCGGTCACTCTATTTATAACTTTATAAAATGTTCCCTTCAATAATGAAATCAACTTATTTTCAATTCTTTCTTCTTGAAAAGCCGCTATACAGTCTGTCGCTTCATTTTCATCTAGCATATGCACCATTCTTTTCACTATACATGGCGGTTGTTGCAAATCAGCATCAATAATGCTCAAGTATTCTCCTCTTGCTTCTTTTAATCCGGCATACATGGCTGCTTCCTTGCCAAAATTTCTCGAAAAATTTATTACGGTTATATTGCTTTTTAAATTTTCATTATATAAATTTTTTAATCTATTATATGTATCATCTTTACTACCATCATTAACAAAAATCACTTCATATGTATAAGAAACATCAGAAAATTCTTCTTTTACAGACTCAAAAAAAGGTTGAATATTATCTTGTTCATTATAACACGGTACTATTAATGATAATTTTATTTGATTCATTCTTCTCTTCCTTTCTTCTATCTATAATTTATAACCTTTTTCATCAAATCTCCCCTGTACATAAAAGAAACTGCCTAAATCGGCAGATTCCTTTACTTTCTATTTTCTTCTTTCTTACTTTTATATAACCAGCACTTCTAATTATTCTATCCAAAATTTTTCTGTTGGTGCATTTAGCGAAATTTCCATGCACTCTTCCATTTTTTCATAAATTTTTCCTGCAAAATACATATCATGCAAAGCAATTCCAATATTATATACTAAAATTCTTTCTTTGTTGTTTTCACGCCCACACACATTATTTAATACAACATCTGAAATTTCAGCAAAAGATTTAAATTGGTTAAAATTTTTAAATCCTTTCACATGACTTGTGTCGTCCGCAAAAACCTTATCAAAAAACAAATCGCAATTTGTAAATCCCCTTGTGTGAATTGGAATTAACAATACTCCTTCATCAAAGCAATCATCCGAACAGACATCTTCCTCAAAAACTGTTGCTGCCGAAACAACAACCTCACTTCCTTTTATTACTTCTTCTATCTCATCATGATATGAAAAAGTAATATTCGGATATTCAGAAAATACCTGTTGAAATAATTCATGTTGATTTTTATATTTCTTCAGTTTAATTTTAAAATGTTTTTCAGGAAAAATAGATAAAAGTACTTTCAATGTTGCACGTGCAGTATTTCCTAAGCCAATAAAGCCAATAATTGAAAATTCCGGATTAGCCAATAATTTTATGGAATGTGCTGCAACTGCCCCTGTACGCATTGTCGTTATCCAGTTTCCATCCATCAAGGCAACATTGTTTCCTGTTTCTAAGTCATATAATAATATTTCACTGTCAAGACTTGGGTTCCTTTTTGGATATCTTGTTACAAGTTTTACTCCACCATAATTGATGGATGGAAGAATAACTGGCATTGTATTATAAAAAACACCTTCGATTTCTGGTTTTAAACTAATCTTAGCCGGAAGCAATGCCTCTTTTTTTTCTTCTATCGCATTAGAAACCCATTCAAAACACTCAAAAGGGGAAATATTCAACTTAAGAATATCATCAAATGTAATAATCTTCATGTAACTTCCTTTCTTTTATACCAATACTGACTTAATCGCCTCTACTAATTTCACATTTTCTTCAGGGCGTTTTACTGCTACCCTAATATATGATTTCCCTGAAAATCCATTTTTAGACGACAAATCCTTAATTAAAATATTATATTCATTCAATAATACTTCTGTAAGTTCTCTACTTGTCATCTTGCCTGTAAGTTCGCACATTAAATAATTTGCCTGTGACGGAATTACTCTCAAATATTCAATTCCATTTAACATCTCTACATATTCTTTACGAACTTCTTTGAATTTTGCCAATGCTTCTTCATAGTTAGATTTATATTTTTCAAAAATTTGCATATAAAATTCTGCAAATGAGTTGATATTCCAAATCGCAACATCTTTTTTCATATCTGCAATTAACTGTAAATCATTTGATGCTAAAATTCCTAAACGTAATCCCGGAACTCCAAAAGATTTAGAAATACTTTTTACTACGATCAAATTATTATATGTCTTTATAATTTCTTCTTCTAACAAAGTAGAACTTTCTTCTGTTTCAGCAAAATCTACAAAAGATTCATCTACAACAAATTTAATCCCCTTCTTTTCTGCCCATTCAGCAACTCTTAATACATCTTTTTTCTCAATATAGTTTCCTGAAGGATTATCCGGATTAATCAATACTAAAAATTGAATGTCTTTATCCTCATAAAAATTCATTAAATCGTCTGCAGAATATCTAAAATCTTTACTTTCGATCCAGTATGGAACAATCTCTTCTTCCTTTTTACGATGTGGATACTCTTCAAATGTCGGATAAATCATACCTATTTTACCTTCATGATTTTCCATCAACGATTTAATTAATTCGGCTGCACCATTTCCAACACAAACCTGCTCTTTATGCAAGCCATAGTATTTTGCGCCTAAAAGACTATTAATTTCCATTCCAGAAGGATATTCACAAAGCAATCTTTCAAAATTTGCTTTAATCTCATCCATAAGTTTTTGATTAGGATAAAATGGGTTTACTAAATAACAAAAATCAATTAGTTGAGGATATCTCCAGTACCCTCCAAATCTTCTGTTAAACTTATTTAATTTTTCCTCTTTTGTAGCAAAAATGGACTCTGCAATATTCAAATCCTGTACATCATCAATCTCATACCATGATTCATGTCCTAGACGTTCTGCCTTAATTTCAGGTTTGTCCAATAAAGTAATCACTTTTAAAACCTGTTCATAATACTCATTATTTCCTAACGCTTTACTATATGCTTCCAAAAACGGAACATAATGGCTATTAGAAAATTCTTTGCTAAACTTATAAATGTTAACTGTCTTGTAGTAGTTTGGAATATCTTCAAAAACAAAATCTTTTTTTCCTAAAAAGTTTTTAATGTTATCTTCTTCATCTAATGTAACTACAGTTCCATCCATCCAACTTTCAAATTTTGCAACTAATGCAAGACTTGGGTATGGATTGTCCAATAAACGCTGTAGCACTGAATCTTCAAAAATCAAATCAGATTCCAACAACAATGTATCATCTTGTACTAAATAATCTTTTGCCATATATAAGGAGTAAATATTATTTGTTTTATAATAAATATCATTATCTACATATTCGATTGGTGTAGAGATATTCAGGCTTCCAATGTATTCCATCAGTTTTTTTCCTTCATATCCTACTACCACTACTATTCTATTTAATTTTAGTGCATCTAACTGAGATAACATTCTTTCAATCATTGTTACTCCATTTACCTCAACCATGCACTTTGTTGCATTACTCGTTAATTCTTTTAAGCGTTTTCCCATTCCCGCTGCCAAAATAATCGCCTGCATTTTTATCTTCCTTTCTGCTTATCCTCACAACTAAATTTGATGAATAAATAATCCACTTCGTAGTTTAGGTTCAAACCATGTGGATTTTGGCGGCATAAGAAGTCCTGCATCAGATACCGCAAAAAGTTCCTGCATAGAAGTAGGATACATTGAAAATGCTACACCATCTTTTGTCTGCTCTTCCAATGCTTTTAAACCTCTGATTCCTCCGATAAATTTTATTCTTTTATCTGTTTTCGGATCTCTAATATTTAATAATGGTTCCAAAACTTTATTCTGTAAAACCGATACATCTAAAGATTCTACAGGATTTTCTGATACCTCTCCTTTAAAAGTAAGAGAATACCATTCATCTCCTAAAAACATACCTATCTCACCTTTCATTTTAGGTGCATACGGCTCTTTCCCTTGAGTACAAATTGAAAAGTCTTTTTCTAACGCTTTTAGAAATGTTTCTTTTGTATAACCATTCAAATCTTCTACAACTCTATTGTAGTCCATAACCATAAGTTCTTCGTCAGGAAAAAGTACGGATAAGAAATAATTAAATTCTTCTGTTCCTGTATAATTAGGATTTTCTTCTCTTCTTTTCAATCCAACTTTTACCGCTGATGCTGCTCTATGATGCCCATCCGCTATGTAAATATGTGGTATTGCTGCAAACAATTCTGCTATTCTATTTACTTCCTGAACTGTATCAATTCTCCAAACGCGATGTGAAATACCGTCTTCAGCAACAAAATCATATAAAGGTTTTTCTTTTTTCTTTTCTGTCACAATATGATTTATGTCATTGTTTGCACGGTAAGTAAGGAAAATCGGACCTGTCTGCGCACTACAAGTATCCACATGACGAATACGATCCAATTCTTTATCTTCTCTTGTATTCTCATGTTTCATAATAATGTTATTCAAATAATCATCTACCGAAGCACAACCTACAATCCCCGTCTGCGCTCTTCCATTCATAATTAATTCATACATATAAAAACATGGGGTTTCGTCTTTGACGAACTCTCCATCCTCAATCATCCGTACTAATGTATCATGTGCTTTCTGATATACTTCCTCACTGTACATATCAAAATCATCGTCAAATTGCGTTTCCGCCCTATCTATTTTCAAAAAAGATTTTGGATTTTTTTCCACTACCTGTTTTGCCTCTTCCCTGTTATAAACATCATATGGGAGTGCTGCAATTTCTTTTGCCAAAGTTTCATTTGGACGAACACTACAAAAAGGTTTTATATTTGCCATAACAAAATCTCCTTATTTTTCTACTATGCTTTGACTAGTATAACATTTTTTAATTTATTTCACAAGAAATTTGATAATCCTTCTCTATCGCATCAACTATTTTTTCTGATGTTTTATCCATATTTGCAAACCGCTTTTTAATCACCTGATTTCTTTTTTCCTGCAAATAATCATTTCCCGACTTCAATTGGTTTATCGTTCCTTGTATTTCCTGCCATGTAGTTCCTTTATATAGCGTTTCTACTACCTCTTTATGTAAAGAGTCTAATGCCATATTTGTGCCACAAAAAATAATTGGTTTACCCGTCACAAAAAATTCCATCATCATAGAGGAAATATCTGTAATAAGTACATCTGCTCCCCAAAATGTATCAACATAACCTCTCTGATTATCAATAACCATATTAGGTGTTTCTGCATATTCTTTTTTTAACTTTTCTACTTCCTCTACAGACATCAAATTTTCTTTTACATAATTATCAAATGCCATTGGATGCGGACGAAACGCCAAATATATTTGTTTATCGCTTTGTGCCAACGCCGTAAATTCATCTTTATAATCAAAGAAATGACTTCCGCCTAATTTTTCGTCAACAGTCCATCTTGGCGTCCATAACACTTTTAACTGCTCTTGCTCACTTCCCCAATTTTTCCATACTGTATTATTTTTGCAATTTATTTTATTCTTTAAGACGCTTTCTAAAATAGGAACTCCTAAATATTTAACCTGTCGTAATCCCTTTTTTGACGTGATCGAAAATTTACGCTTCACTAAATGCTCTAACTCCAAATTACTAACAAAATGATAATAAATATTACGTGCAAATCCTCTTTCATATTCTAAATTCATCGCACTTGATATAGATGCAAAAATCGCATATGGTATGTAACAGGTTTTTGCATATTCCAAAACATTTTTGCTTCGATATATTTCCGGAAGATATGCCTCGTATGGTCTTTGATAGAAAACATAATCCGGCTTCAAGTCTTCTAATGAAACCCAACTTCCATTTTTCTCAGATTGAATAATTTTCGTTAATTCTTCTTTTACCGCATAATCATAAGCAATGTCTTTTTTATGTTTGCCTGTTTTTATGTCATATTCCGGAATGGTAAAGATAATTGTTTCTATATTATCTCTTTTTTTCATTTCTTCATATACAATCTGTTGTTTTTCCCATACCTCCGGCATTTGTAACAAAAATACTACTTTGATTTTTTTATCCGGATTATGCTGCCTTTTTTTAAGATTTCTTAGTTTTTGAAAACTTTTAAAATCTTCCTTTGTCACACGTTGCTTTAAGGCATATACCATTTTTTTGCTTATATTATTATATGGTATCGTACTATCCAAATATATTTCATTTACTTTTGCTTTAAACCTGTTTAACATTCCCATAGCCCTTCTTTTTTATCCTTTACGAACTTCTTTTATTTTCTCGATTATAAGTTTACGTTTCAAGAATAATACGAACAAAATAGCAACAATAATTACATATCTTACGATAACAAATGGATACAACACTGTCATCACAACCATAGTTATCAAAAATCCTATACTTAACATACTCAAAAATTTTGTATCATATAATTTCCAATTTTCTTCCCCGAACTCTTTTTTACATATTTTTTTCATACATGAATAATTTGTCAGGCAGAAAATAATATATGCTATTAAAGTTGTATATCCTGCTGCAATATAGCCAAATACTTTAATGAAAATAAGATTTAGTACCACATTGACAATCGCACTAATAATTGACCCTTTAATTAATAATGTATTTTCTCCAAAATAAAATTCAATATTAATAGACAACTGAGACATAAATAAAAAGAACAGACTGGCCGCAATTGGCGGCACAACCCAAATCGCCTCATAGTATTCCGGTCCTGCAATAAATTTCATTAATTCAGGTGTTACCAAAATAAGCAAACTTAACATAACTGCAACTAACACAGAAATTCCGTTCGCAATATTTTTAATATTTTTCTGCTTCTTATCACGGATGCTTTTATATGTCCATGGAACAAATGAACCATTAATTGCATTAATAACAAAATTCAAAACTAACCCCATGGAATATGCAACTCCATAAATTCCTGCCTTATCTCTACCACTTAAATAGTCAATCATCAATCTATCTGACTGATTAAATACCATCTGCGATAAATAATATGGAATAAGCGGCAAATTAAATTTCAAAGCAAAAATCCAGTATTCTTTTACATATAGAGATTTCCCTTTTTTCCAGTTATAAAAATATAAGATTAGACCGGCAAGAATATTTGCCATAGCACATCCTATAATACGTGCCACTCCTCTATTTTCAGCAGGTATAACTAATAAAATTCCTATAATTGGACTTAACACCGCAATCAGAAGTGTTAATGATACCAGTCCTTTATACTTAATATCAAATCGCTGTTTTCCTGACCAAAATCCCAAAGCCGGTGAAGTAAATAATTCAATAAACATTGTCAACATAAGTACAAATGGAAGTCCTAATAAAGAATCCCAACTTTTATGCGCTATAAAGTAAATGACAAAAATCCCCGCCGTAAATGCTGTGCTTAATCCCTGTAAAGAAGAAATAAATCTATCTCTGTCTTCTTCAAACTTAATCATTGCCGTATTGAAAACACCATATTGCAAATTCAAAGTCGCAAAAATAACAATAAGACTCATCCATGACTGGTATACATTTGTCATACCATATTCTTCTGTTGTTAATAGTCGTGTAAATATAGGGATTGTAAAAAAGGATATTCCTTTTTGAATAATATTACATACGACAAACCATGCTGACGCCTTTGCTTCATTCGATAAATTTTTATATAAATTTATAAAACGTTTCATGAATTACTCCATTCTTCAAATGACTCTTTTTTCCATGGCATTCCTCTATCAAAATGTAATGGCCATGGATATGCTTCTTCCCCTGTAATGTGGTTTTTCACTTCACTTGTCGGTTTTCCCTTTTTTGCAGGAACTCCTACATATGCAAATCCTTCTTCAGAATCACCACCCATAACTGCACCAGCACAAACCAGAACATTTTTTCTGATATGCGTTCCCGGTAAAATAATTGTATTGGAACAGATTGTTGAAAAACTCTCAACCGTTGATCCTTTGATTTCATTTGATGGCGGTGTGAAATCATTGGCAAACAATACCCTTGGACAAATCCAGACATAATCATGAATCTTATTGTCCGCACTAATAAATACATCACTGTGGATATTAACATGATTTCCAATTTCAACCCCATCTTGAATATCCGAATTTGTTCCTATCCTTACAAAATCTCCAATTGTTGTATTTTCTCTTATTGTAACGCGATGTCCCGTCTGAAATTCTTTTCCAATTTTTACATCCCCGTAAATAATCGCACCACTGCGAATAAGACTTCCTTCTCCAATACTTAATTTAGGCTGTTTAAAATTTTCTCTGTCCTTGTAATATCCTGCAAGATGTTCTCCAAGAATGCTATTGGCACCAACAAAAGTATTGGCACCAATTTCTACATTATCATGGATAATTGTTCCACGCTCAATATACACATTATCCCCTAAGATAACGTCCTTTCCTACAAAAACACCATCTTCTAAAATAACATTTTTTCCTTTTTTCATGTACATACCTCTATTTATTTCCACGCATTCAAACATGATATGATATGATCTACTTCTTCGTCCTTTAATCCATAGAACATAGGTAAACTAATCTGTTCGTTTGAAATTTTTTCTGCAATTGGATAATCTCCCTGTTTACATCCTAAGTCCTCATATGCCTTTTGCAAATGAATTGGTATCGGATAGTGTATCATTGTTCCTATATTGTTTTCTGAAAGATATTTGATTAATTCTTCTCTTTTTTCTGAACGAATTGCAAAAATATGCCATACCGGCACATTGTCTTCTTTTACTGTCGGTAACACAATATTAGGATTTTTGATTTCATTCAGATAACGATTCGCAATTTCTCTTCTTCTTTCATTCCATTTATCTAAATGATTCAGTTTGATATTTAAAAATCCGGCCTGCATCTCATCTAATCTTGAATTCGTTCCTTTGTAAATATGGTTATATTTCTGTTCTGAACCATAGTTTCCAATAGCACGAACTTTTCTTGCCAATTCTTCATCATTTGTTGTAATTGCTCCTGCATCTCCCAAAGCGCCCAGATTTTTCCCTGGATAAAAACTAAATCCTGCTGCATCTCCTAAACTTCCTGCCCTTTTCCCTTTATATTCAGCACCATGTGCCTGAGCAGCATCTTCAATTACTTTTAAATTATATTTCTTAGCAATTTCCATAATAGAATCCATGTCGCAAGTTTGTCCATATAAATGAACTGCTATTATGGCCTTTGTTCTATCCGTAATTTTTTCCTCAATTAATTCCGGATTAATTGTATATGTTGCAATGTCCGGTTCTACAAAAACAAGTTTCGCTCCCACATATGTCACTGCTAATGCAGTAGCAATAAATGTATTTGAAGGAATAATGACTTCATCACCTTCCCCAATATCATAAGCCTGAAGAATCATTCGCAATGCTTCCAAACCATTTCCTACACCTATACAATATTTTGCTCCGCAATACTGAGCAAATTTTTTATTAAATGTTTCTTCCTGCTCTCCTTGAATAAACCAATTCTTATCAAACACCTGTTGAAACATTTCTCCCATTTCATTTCTTAATTCTTTGTGCATAATATGAAAATCATTAAATGGTATCATCTGCTTTTCCTCCTCCAAAATATGCTTCTGCCATTTGACAGTATTCCTCATAATCTCTTATATAATCTTCCTCATCATAGTGTTTTGATGCTAACACAAGCAACACTGCACCTTCCGAAAAATCATACATTTCTCTCCAGACCATAGGTCCGATATACAATCCCTTATTTACCTTATCCAAAACAATATGTTCTTCTTCATACGGTGTATTTACTTTGATGGTAACACTTCCATGCAAACAAATAAGCACCTGCTCTAAATCATTATGTGAGTGATACCCTCTTGTTTCATTTTGCGGAACATCTGTGATATAGTACAACCTATTTACTACAAAAGGAATATCCATTCCAACTTCAATTGGTACTAAATGCCCCATATATTTTGTGCTATTTTTTGTATTTACAATATCTTTAAATTCAATCAATTTTGTATTACAAATCATTATTTCCGCCTCTGTGCCTTACAAATACCGACAACACGTTTATACTGCCAATATAAAAATTGGTCAAAATATTTTATTGCTATACGCATTTTTCCTGTTATCGTTTTTGTGCTCTTTCTTTTATAATTATATAAAAACAATCTTCTTCCCTTTCGGTCACATTCTGTTATATGTGGCAACAATACATATTTCTTTATTTTTTCCAAATCCGCACAAATCGCCGGACTTTGTTTGCCACTTGAAACACCGTCGAACAAATAAATCGTAATATACTTGTCCATAAAAACTATTTTTATATGATTTAAAACCAGTTTAAACATAAATGGATAATCTTCGATGAGTTTCATTCTTTCATCATATTTTCCAACTTTATCATAAACTTCTTTTTTATAAAATGTCGCCGGAGCACAAAAGCAATTTTCATTAAACATCTTCTGATAAATCTTATCCCTATTTCCTTCTTTTAACAGTTTAATAAGATGTTTCTCCGGTAAACACGTTGTTTTTTGAGGATTAGAAACAGAAATCCCCTGCATTTTTCCTGTAACAACTTCCGCCTCTTTCTTAAGAAACTCCTCTACTACCTCTTTAATAATCTCTCTTGAAGCATAATAATCTCCACATCCTAAGAAGCCAATAATATCTCCTGTAGCTAATTCTAATGCTCCATTAATATTTTTTACCGTTCCTTCATTTTGATCAAGATGTTTCAAAATAATTTTTTTATTTCTTTCTTCCGCTTTTCTTTTAAATGGTAAAAACATTTCTTCTTGATAGTTTTCTGAGCCGTCATCACTAATAATAATTTCTATATTTTGATAAGTCTGCTCAAGAATTGCTTCCATCGTCTTATTTAATCCGCTAAAATCTTTATATGTCAGAACAATAATCGTTACAAGTAAATCCTGTTTCATTTTTCTTCCTCTTTATTTCACTAATGTCCTTTGGCTATTTCCAACAAATACTCCCCATACGGTGTATTAGGTAATTCCAAAGCCAGTTTTTCCAACTGTTCACTATCAATAAATCCTCTCTTATATGCTATCTCTTCTATACAAGACACATATAAGCCCTGTCTTTTCTGGAAAGTCGCAACAAAATTTGCTGCTTCTAACAATCCGTCCGGTGTTCCCGTATCAAGCCATGCAAATCCTCTGCCAAGCAGTTCTACTTTTAGTTTTCCTCTTTTTAAGTATTCATTATTTACGCTTGTAATTTCTTTCTCTCCTCTTGCTGAAGGTTCTACGGTCTTTGCAATTTCCACGACATCGTTATCATAAAAATATAACCCCGGAACAGCATAATTTGTTTTCGGGTTTTCCGGTTTTTCTTCAATTGACAATACATTTAAGTCATCATCAAATTCAACAACACCATATGCACTTGGTTCTTTTACATAATACCCGAAAATAGTTGCGCCTTCCGTTCTTTCTGTAGCATTCTTCAGTACATCCGACAAACTTTGTCCGTAGAAAATATTATCTCCTAAAATTAATGCTACATCATCATCTCCAATAAAATCTTCTCCAATAATAAATGCTTCTGCCAAACCATTCGGCTGTTCTTGAACGGCATAGGAAAGTTCAATTCCCATCTTATGTCCATCCCCTAGCAAATTTCTAAATCCATCAATATCTTTTGGTGTAGAAATAATTAAAATTTCCCTAATATTTGCCAACAATAAAATAGATAATGGATAATAAATCATCGGCTTGTCATATACAGGAACGATTTGTTTTGAGATTACTTTTGTCAGGGGGTATAATCTACTTCCCGTGCCTCCTGCAAGAATAATTCCTTTTCTTTTTTTCATATTTTCATCTCCAATTCTTTCATCATGTACAGTTTATTTTAATACTAATTTACATTTTCCAATTTAATTATTATTGCGTCATCAATTACCTTAATGGAGTTAGCATTAGGCCAACACGGCATATTAATTACTTCCTTATTTTTCTCAAATTGTCTAACGGTATTTTCATCAGCAGTAGGTATAAAATACCCAAAATAATTGAGAATCCATACATTTCTCGTATAAGAATTCAATAGATTCTTTTCCATTCCTCCATACATCTCTACTTGTCCCCAAGAGTTCCAAACTAGAGGATCTTATATTTTACTTCCTATAAACACCCACTTTTTAGAAGTGTCAAATCCTTCTGACATCCTAACCTGAGTCACTAATGAATTCAAATAGTTTTCCGTCTGTTGATTTGTATAATACATCGCCGTATAATTGACATTTGCTTGATATGCATAATTACATAATATAATAATGAGAATAACTATTGAACTCTTTTTACACATCTTCCAAATCTTAGTATCGACTGGCACTGTATTATATATTACTACCGGCATTAATAAAACCACCGAAAATCCCAGAACCATCAATGTATAAATATTACTATTAGGACACATTACAACAATAAAGTTAACAGCAAACGGAAAAAGAACCATTAATAATATGATTACCGCTGTCATCTGTATTTTTTTATACTTTTTGCAAAAATAAAATAGTGCAAAAACAGTTGTAATCCCTAACAATATATATCCTATTTCCAGTATAGCAGTAGATGATAAATTACAATAGTCCGATAAAGGCATTTTACAAAAAGAAACAAACGTTTTCATCATCAACTGAGGAATGTCCTTTAAATTTATTTTTCCCATTTCTGAAACACCTTGATAACTGCCCAAAGATACATCATAAATGTTCAGACAAACTTTTAAACTAGCATAATAGCATGCCAATCCGACACATAAAATAAAACAATAATATATTCCTCTACACAAGATTTTCTTATAATTTGTTTTTTCTAAAGATTTCTTAATTAAAAGCAATACCATAAGGCTAATCGTAAACGGTAAATACGCTTGATATATCCCTAGTGAAACTGCTATGCAAATTACTGATATTACTGAGCCATATTTTATTTTTTCCAAAGCCAAAACTGCCACTGCTGCTAATAAAATAGCCACGCCATAGTGTACAACTGTATATCTATAAAATAAAGTAGCTGTTGTAGTTGGAAAAGAAACAAAAATCGCACCTATTAAAGTACCTATTTTCCAAGATTTAATTTGAAAAATTTCCATTACTACCCCTACTAAAAGAGATAACAAAAGAATAAATATAATCCCATTCACATATGGTATATTATAATCTCCCCATACATTGTGTATTAAATCTCCCAAAATAGTTAATGCCCAACGTCCTGATTCTATTCCTGTCCCATAACCGTAAGGCGTAACAGATATATTATCATGGTTATGCATGATCGTCACTAACCCAAACAAATGTATTGTAATTCCTATCAAAAAGGTAAACAGCATCGCTCTAATTTTAGGATTTTCTATTGCTTTCCTATTCTTTTCCATGTTACTCCCCCACATATTAAAATGTACTGTATATTTCATTTTTCAATATATACACTATCTATTTCCATACATTTCCTTGTAGTATTTCTGATAAGAACCACTTGTAACATTTTTCATCCAGTCTTCATGCTCCAAATACCACTGAATTGTTTTCTTAATTCCCACTTCAAATTTCGTTTCAGGCGTCCAGCCTACTTCTTTTTCTATCTTATCCGGTGCGATTGCATAACGTCTATCATGTCCCTTTCTATCTGTCACATACGTAATGAGTGATTTTGAAATATTTTTTCTTCTCTCATCACTTTCCGGTAAGAGTTCTAGTAGCGTGTCTAAAATGATGTGTATAATTTCAATATTTTGTTTTTCATTATGCCCACCAATATTATATGTTTCATATAATCTTCCTTTTTCTTGAACAGCATCAATTCCCCTTACATGATCCTCTACATATAACCAATCCCTTACATTTTTGCCATCACCGTATACTGGAAGTTTTTCTCCCTTTAATGCATTATTAATTACAAGCGGAATCAACTTCTCTGGAAATTGATATGGTCCGTAGTTATTACTGCAATTTGTAATATTTGCCGGAAAATGATATGTGTCCATATATGATTTCACTAAAAAGTCAGAAGATGCTTTACTTGCGGAATATGGACTATGTGGATCATATGGCGTTGTTTCATAAAAATACTCATCATTATTTTCAAGAGAACCATATACTTCATCTGTAGATACATGAAGAAATCTCTTGCCTTCTTTGTAAACACCGTCGCTAACTTCCCATGCTTTTTTTGCCGCATTTAACAGAACCAATGTTCCCAATACATTTGTTTTAATAAATATTTCCGGTTCTTTGATACTTCTATCCACATGGCTTTCTGCTGCAAAGTGTACTACCCGATCAATATCATTTTCTTCAAATATTTTCTCAATTGCTTCCCTGTCACAAATATCTGCTTTTACAAACTCATAGTTTGGAAGATTTTCCACCTCTGATAAATTTTCCAAATTTCCCGCATAAGTTAACTTGTCCACATTAATAACTTTAATATTTTCCCCATATGTTTTTAACATATAATGAATATAATTTGAACCGATAAATCCTGCTCCACCTGTTACCAAATATGTTCTCATTTTGTTCCTCCTTACATTCTAAGCCATTTCTTTTTTTCATGGTACTCATTCAAAACTACTCCAGCCAAACGAATGTTTAATGCTTTTAACTGATGTACCATCTTTCCTACTTCTGCTCCATCTTCACAGTCTTTTTCAACCACAATAAAATTGTTTTCACAAACACTTGCGATTCTCTTAGCAATACTGTTCTCTTCCATACTCATCATATCCATAATGATATAATCATAGTCTTCTTGATATTCTTTAACCAGTTGCGTAAACTTTTCACTATACACAATCTCTTCTAAATGGAACATATCCTTTAAAACAACACTTTTTACTAATCCTGATACACTCTCAGCATTTTTCAACTCTTTTTCTAAAAAGTTTTTTGTTTCCTCTCCACTTTCTTTTTTGAAAGACAAATATACAACCTTTTTCCCTGCTTTTGATAAACTTTCCACAAGTTTGCGTGCTACAAAAGTTTTTCCTGTCTTTTTCGATAAACTGGTAATTCCCCAAACTTTATCTTCAGATAACAAGACAATTTCTCTTAAGTTTTCAATATCAACTGTTGTTTTTCCCATAACTATCTCCTTTTTACTGTAGCCAAACATTCAAGTTCCGTATAATACTGCACATCTTCCTCTGTTCTGATTTTTTTATCCGATACAAACCAAATAAAAAGTCCTAATGCTGCTAAAATCGCACCTGCAATGAAGCCTAAAACTAATTTCATGATACTTACTCCACCTTCACTGCTTGTAGCTGTTTTCTTAAATGTTTCCACACTGATACTGTTGTCTTTGTATTTTTCCTGCATCCATTTTTCAGATGCTTCCACATAACGATTTAATAATTTCTCATCTTCTTTTACATCTTGAGCTGACATTGTAAGTGTATAACAACTTGATTCTACCTCTGTTGTAATTCCACTCAAAAGTGCTTTTTCTTCTTTTGAAAATTCATTTGAGTTCACTAATGTATTTCCACTTATCAGCCCTTTATAAGCGTCAAAAAAAACATTTCTTTTTGTTTCTATTGTTTCTTTCTGTTCTGCCTCTAAATCATATACTAAATAAACACTTTGTGTAACTGTTGCTTCGGATTTTCCTTTTAAAACAACTCCCATTGCTCCTGCAACAATAACACCTGCTAAAATAATCACCCAAATATTTAAGATGTACATCTTAAATAATCTTCCAAAACTTAAATCTCTCTCCATTCTTTTTTCCTCCATCGTTCATATTGTTCCAGTGCCATTATCCATATAAATATCGGTATACATGAAAAAAGTATTTCTCCTTTTACCTCAAATACGATACAAAGCAATAACACCCATAAATACATTGTTTTGTTTGCTGATTTCATTCCTGTATTAAATAGTCTTAATCCCAGTGGTATATAGAAACTTAAATATCTCAATAAGGCAAAACCTATACCACCAAATAGCAATGACCTCATAATTCCGGCATCTGTTGACATATAATATCCTTTTAAAGTTGTGTACATTCCATCGCCGAATAAAATGGTTCTTATCTCAGGAAGAAACAACATCTGCTCTAACAACACATTAGACGACTCTGTTTCAAACTTTCCTGTTTTTGCAAAAGTAACAAATAAATCAAACGCCCAGTTAAACCATGTTTTAATCGTATCATTTCTACTTTGCAAAATAAAAAGTGCAATACATCCCATCACTCCCGCTACAATTACGCCGACTAAAATCTTAGGACGTTTTTTCATAAGCCTAATAAATAATACAACTAATACACAGCCGCCAAATAATGAACCTACTCTTCCATAAAACAAAGTTCCCACTAACAAGAATAATGAAATTCCCACATTTATCCAAATTCGTTTTTGTTTGATTCTCGTTTCAATAAGATAGCTGTTAAATATAATAGCCAGCACACATTTAAATGTATACTCAAAACCTGAAAATCCACCCCAGCCATATCTTGTTTTATATCTTGCATCCATAGCCATTAATTTAGAATGATCACTTTCTTTTATCAACTGATAAAAAACATCCTTTATCCCCGGAAATAGCATCATAATAATTGTGCTGCATATGTATAAGCAACAAGAATATATGAAATATTTCATAAATGTTTCTTTTGTTGCTTCCGGTACGTTTTTAATAATTACAAGAACTATAAATAACATTCTTATTAAAATTTTCACCATACCTAATATTGAATCTGTCAGATAAGTAAAATCTCCGGTATTATACATAACCGGTATAACTAAACTTAAACAAATTAATATAACTATTCCCGATACACAAATCAATGCTTCTGAATGTGCAATAGACGAAACTATTTTTTTCAGGTAATTCAAATTCAATGCAATATACGCAAGAGGAATAATATATGCCCATATATATAACACTATACTCCCTTTTGTCGTAATAAAAGGAAAAAAGTGATATGCACATAGCAATAATATCCAAAATTTAAACTCACCCTTTTCCCAAAACAAACTTTTCACCTATTCACCTTCTTTTATATTTCTTCTATTAACTGTTTCCATTGTTTAATAATCTCGTTCTCAGAAAATTTTGATAAATTTTCTTCTGCTTTTTCTGACATTCTTTCTCTTAATGAAGCATCATAAATCAAATTTTCTATCGCCTCCGCCATTTTTTCTTTGTCATATGGAGGAATAAGAATGCCATCCATTCCATCTCGAATAATCTCGTTCGGACCGCTTATAATATCAAAACTAACACATGGTAAATGGTTTGCTTTTGCTTCCAACAAAACCAATGGCAGACCTTCTCTATACGAGGTCAAAACAAACATTGCTGCCTGTCCATAAATGGATGAAACATCTGATACCTCCCCTTTTAGAACAACCTGATTATTTAATTTCTCATCTTTTATTTGTTGTTCTATCTCTGAAAATGTATCCCCATTTCCATAAATATACCATTTCCATTCCTCATGTTTCCTTAATACCCTTTTTGCAACTTCAACTAAATTGTCATACCCTTTTTCTTTACTAAATCTTCCTACGGATAAAATAATTTTAGATTCAGAATTATACTCCGCACGAGTATTCAAAATTTCTTCCGTTATGCTATTATAAATAAAACCTACTTTTTTATCAGACAATCTAAATTTTTCTTTATAATCTTCTGCATTTTGTTTTGTCAAAGTAATTACTTTCTTAGAAAAAACAGAAGTAATATAACGCACTATTGTAATTTTCCTTTCATGCCATCTGCTCAATAACGCCTCATGATCACAAAAGATATTTTTACATTTCAAACCTAGTGTCATTAAAATTACCGGAAGTGAAACTTGAAATCCCATTAAAAACAAAATATCAATTTGCTTTTCTTTAATCAGTTTTCTTAATTTTTTTCTTCCTTTTATGAGGAGTTCTCTTCCTCTGCAATCCTCTTCGGAAATATATTCCAATCCTTTTATTTGGGAATTAAGCACATATTTTGTTTCTGTACCACTTTTTACCAGAGATACTATATAAACCTCATAATCTTTACTTAGTTTATTCGCCAAACCAACCAATACTTGATTGATTCCACCTAAAATACTCATATCCCATGAAACAAACATTATCTTCTTCATCAGATATTCTCCACTACTTTAATTTATCAAATGCTGTTTTTGATTTTGTCTGCATCGCATATATCGTTTTTCCCAATAATAAATTGGCTATCGCAATTTTACTTTTAAATACTAAATTACATACTTTTTCCTGTTTAGAATTTCCTCTTGCATTCTGACACGCTTCTTTAGAATGGACGTCCCTTAGCAATTTTTTCACACGCATATACTGTTCTTTAAAACTATAGTTTCCTGCCGGCGAACAATTTCGCACAATACCTGCAATAGCGTGTTTAATATATATGTTTGCAGTCTGCTCTTTGCACTTTCCTGTATACACGCCATTTTTCTCCAAAAGATTTTTCATACAATCAAATCTCAAATTCATAATCTCAAGAAAATCCGGTAAAAACCTCTGTGTTAACGCATCTTTTGACGCCTTCACATAATGATAGCCCGTACAATCCACAACAGACAGTGTTAAAATTTCATCCCAAAATTCTGTGTTAAACATAAAATCTTCGATTAAAACCTGTTTTGAAAAGGATAGTTGCCTTTTTTCTATGATTTCTTTTTTATACAGTTTATTCCATGTGTATGCGAACATTTTAGCGGTATCTATATAAGCGGCTTTTGAAATAACTTCTTCTCTTTTAGTCCAATATCCTGCCTGCATTTTTACTTCTCTGCTGATATTAACCTGTTCTCTATTCTCATCCATTGTATCATGCTTATAGCCTGATACAATTAAGTCCGCCCCTTTTCCGCCTAGGAACATCTTTTCAAAAGTATCCTTTTCTACCCAGTCATCCGCATCAACAAATCCGACATACTCACCTGTCGCAATCTCCAACGCTGAATTTCTTGCTGCGCTCAATCCTTCATTTTTGTCCTTTTTGATTAAGCGAACTCTGCTATCACTGTCTGCCAATTTTTCTAAAACTTTTCTCGTAGCATCCTTACTTCCGTCATCAACTGCTATAATCTCAATGTTTTTCAAATTCTGTTTTAAAATACTTCCTATACAATTTTCAACTACTTTTTCCGCATTGTATGCAGGAACAATTACACTGACTGCAATTTTATTTTCCATTATCTTCCCACCTTTAATTTGGTAAATAATTTTGTGTTTTTCGTTTTTACATAAGTAATTGTTTTTGCCTCCAAGTAAGTTAAGAAAGTACAATGCCATTTAATCGGCAGCAACAATATTTTCATATATAAAGAACGTGGTTTTGCCAATTTACCCATTTCATTAATTCTTGGATTTTTCAGCATTTTCTTAATTTCTTTTTTCTTTTCTTTTGCTGTCATCTCGCATTTTGGATTTGTAATATTTTCTACGCATCCTACAAAACGTTCCATATAACGTCTGGCAATCATTTCCATACTTTCCGGACCGCCAACTTTCCATTCTTTGTACAGGTTCACCATCCAGCCGTGTTCCTCTTCACGTTTCTCATACATTCCCGGTCTGTATGCCGCTGTTTCTGATTCTGTTCTCGCTCTAAGGAAATGATAATACTGTTTAGAAGTTACCGTAACTCTCTCTACATTTCTCACCACGCTTACATTAAATGGAAAATCATCCCAAAACGTCGTTGGGAAACGCAAGTTGTTTTCCATAACATATTTCGCTTCAAACAACTTATTCCACGGTGTATATAAAAGATTTTTATCAAACAATTTATACGCATTTCTGCGGAAAGATTCTTTGTTCGGATAAACTGCATCTTCCACATAATAGTCGTCTGTCATATATCCATCTTTTCCACAGTATGTGTCAATATAAAATCCTGCTACAACCAGTTGTGCATTATCGCGTTTAGCAAGGTTATACATATCTTCCAACATAGTCGGTTCTGCCCAGTCATCAGAATCAAGGAAATAGAAATACTCTCCTTTTGCCATTTCGATTGCCATATTTCTTGCACTTGGCGCACCGCCGTTTTCTTTGTGAATCACATGGATTCTGTCATCCTTTTCTGCATAGGCATCACAGATTTCACCACTCTTATCCGGAGTTCCGTCATCTACAATCAAAAATTCCCATTCTTTTAATGTCTGTGCCTGAATACTCTCAATGGCTTTTCCTACATATTCTTCTACTTTATATACAGGCATAATGATACTTACTTTTATATTATTTTCCATCTTTTTTCTTGTATAGTTACTAACCAGTTACTATACTCCCCTTTCATTGTTTACTTTTTGTTTTCCACAATATACATTTCTTAAAAATGCTATTTTATGTATTATATAAATCATGGCAATAGACCAAATCACTTTACCTATAAATACAACTGCCAATACTATAGGATAAGAAAATTTTCCGCTCAATACAGACCATGGGAATGTATTTAATTCAACTAAGTGAAAGCATAATACAATCAAAGAATTTTTCCCATACAGACTCAGTAATTCTGCGATTTTTCCACATCTCTTTTCAAGAAGTTTTGAAAACTTTAAAATCAAAAATGTTGCACTAACAGCTCCTATCACATCTAGGAAGCCCCCGCCATAATTATTTCCAACCATATAAAGTTTTCCACTGTATATAACCGCTAATCCCCAAAATATTGCCGACAAACAAATTACTTGTCTATTATCTTCATATGCTTTCAACATATTTTTCTGCTTTATAAAATATCCTATCTGAATAAAGAATATTGCACTTAATCCTGCTTGAATACTCATTGGCAACCATACTATTTTTGCAGTAATATAACCCACTATAGAAACTATTGTTCCCCACACATATGGATTTTTACTTTTCAAAAGGAAATGAAAAATCACATCTGCCCAAAACATTGCCAATAAAAACCAAATTGCTCCAATTATTCTAAAATTCCATTTTAAAAAATGGGTAAATGTTCCACTTCCATAAACAGATGCTAACAACCATGATTTTACATTTTCTAAAATTCCTGCCATTTCAACTCCCTGACGTAGTTGAAACAGCGTAGAAAATATAATCACAAAAATGCAAGTCATAATATATGGAAGTATTAGCGTTTTTATTTTTGTTATAATATACTTTGTATTACTAATTTCTTTTTTTTTGAAAAAATATCCGTTAATCAAAAAGAATAAAGGCATATGAAAACTAAAAATAAAATCTCCCATTTTTATCGGAATTGACATATGACCTAAAATAACTGCCAACATTCCTATTCCCTTTGCAATATCAAACGCTTTTTCTCTCTGGCTCATTTCTACTTTCATCTTTTCTATGCTAACTCTTTTTCCACCAACTGAAATGCTGACTCTATTACTTTATCCATATCGTAGTATTTATACTCTGCCAAACGTCCACCTAAAATCAAATTGCTTTCTTTGTCCGCTCTTTCTCTATATTTCTGATACAATTCTTGATTTTTCTCATCGTTAATCGGATAATATGGCTCCATTCCTTCTTTCCAGTCTGCAGGATACTCTTTCGTAATGACAGTTTTTTCCTGTGTGCCATATTCAAAATGTTTATGCTCAATCACGCGTGTGTAAGGTGTTTCCCTGTCCGTATAATTTACAACCGCTACACCTTGATGATTTTCTTCATTTAATACTTCTGATTCAAAATGAAGACTTCTGTATTCCAATTTTCCATAACAGAAATCATAAAGTGAATCCAAAGTTCCCGTATACAATACTTTTTCACCTAAAGCATTATATTTTTCTCTGTTTTCATTGTAATCTACACCAAGTTCAACATCGCATCCTTCAAACAACGCATCAATTAAAACATTGTAACCGCCAATAGGAATACCCTGATATAAATCATTAAAGTAATTGTTGTCATAAGTATATCTGACAGGTAATCTTTTAATGATAAATGATGGAAGTTCTTTACAATCTCTTCCCCATTGTTTCTCAGTGTATCCCTTAATTAATTTCTTATAAATATCTTCTCCAACCAGACTTATTGCCTGTTCTTCAAGATTCTGCGGTTCTCCGCTAATTACTGCACGTTGTCTGTCAATAATCTCTTTCGCTTCTTTCGGCGTCGCCACTCCCCACATTTTACTAAATGTATTCATGTTAAATGGCATATTATAAATTTCTCCTTTGTAATTCGCAATCGGTGAATTTGTATAACGGTTAAATTCAACTAATGCATTTACAAAATCCCATACTTTACGGTTACTTGTGTGGAAAATATGTGCGCCATATTTATGAACATGGATTCCTTCCATATCTTCACAGTAAATATTTCCTCCCAATGTTTCTCTTTTTTCCACAACTAAACATTTTTTACCCTGCTTGTGTGCAAAGTAAGCAAATGTCCCTGCAAATAATCCTCCGCCTACAATGACATAATCATATTTCTTCATTATTCATACTCCTTTTCATCGTTCTCTGCCGCACGGAAAACATATTCCTGTCCACCGCCATTTGTTTTAAACGCTTCCGTACTGTCAGATTTTAACAGTACAATAAATGTCTGGAAAATCAACTGTATATCTTTTAAAATATTAAACTGCTCAATATACATCATATCCATAATAAGTTTATCTTTCGGTGTTGTGTTATATTTTCCCGCAATCTGTGCATATCCTGTTAAACCGGCTTTTACACGAAGACGGTATCTGAACTCCGGAAGTTGTTTTTCATACTCATTTACATTTTCTAACATTTCAGGACGCGGTCCTACAAAGCTCATATCCCCTTTTAATATATTAAGTAACTGAGGAAGTTCGTCCATACGAATTTTTCTTAAAATTTTTCCCGGTTTTGTAATTCTGTCATCGTCATCTGTAACCGAACGGTTTTCTACATTTTCTTTCATTGTACGGAATTTATATACTTCAAATACTCTTCCATTTAATGTTGCACGTTTTTGCTTAAAGAAAATCGGACCTCCGTCATATAACTTAATTGCAATTGCACTGACAATCCAAATCGGTGATGTTAAAATTCCAAGCACAATAGCAAGTCCCATATCGAGAAGTTTCTTTGCAATTCTCTGTTCCATTGTCCACGCTTTTACATTCGCATTTAAAACGGACACATCATCAAGCAAATAGTACTTGGCATTCATCTCCACAATATCTTCTATTTCCGGATTGAAATAAATATTAATTTTATTCTTGTAACAATACTGTACGATTTTACTTCTCTCCACAATCGGAACATCTTGAATAAATACAGTATCTGCTTTATCCATAGTTTCCCATATTGCTTTATCTTTATAATCTAAAATATAGTCAATTTTATACTGTTTCTTAAAACGTAAAATAGCTCTTACGATACAATCTAAACTTTCCTGAGAAGATGTAATAATACAACAACTTTCCGGCTGATGTATTTTGAAAAACAATGCATTTCCCGCATATGAAAAGATAACGATTATAATAACCTGTACGATATATGTTATTATTAATGCCCCTATACTGCTTAATCTAAACGCAGCAATACTAGGAGTAATCGTATTCATAATCATCAATTGCAAATATACAACTGCATCCGTAAAAAATGTTGCCAAACTAATTGAATATATAATCGGTTTACTTTTTCTTCGACCGACATCATACATTCCGTAAATCCTTAAAAACAGTATACCGACCACAGCAAATGTCGTCATCGTAATTCCCATCGTTCTGGACAACCGAATTAAAGATGGATTTTCTTCTGACAAAATCAGAATAAACACCCCCATCAATGATAAATATAGAATTATTTTAATAACAAGCCACATCGTAGCCTCGAATTTTCTTATCCAATATTTCATTTTTACACCACCTATTACAATATCACTCCTCATTATAAACGATAGTATAGTATTCCGCAAGGTTTCTTTCCTTAATTATATCTTATTTTGTAATATTTTTGTAACATTTCACAATATTATTAACCGCCATTTCTTTTATCTATACTAAAATAACATCTCTCTTCTCCCAATCATAACCACCCGTCCA
>NZ_BAAHSI010000009.1:0-24253 GCF_054601575.1 Faecalimonas canis
TTATCAATGTTCTGTTTTTATCGTTCTCTGTCGAACGCTAGATTATATTATCATAATCTTTCTTGCTTGTCAACAACTTTTTTCATTTTTTATTTTTCAACAAACTGTTGTTTTCTCAAGTGCTTTGCTATATTATCATATCTCGCTCGCATCTGTCAATACCTTTTTTGAAATTTATTTTTAAATTTCAAAAAACGGAGAAAGAGGGATTCGAACCCTCGCGCCGCTATTAACGACCTACTCACTTTCCAGGCGAGCCCCTTCGGCCAACTTGGGTATTTCTCCCCGCTGCCCTTTTCAGTAAAAAAACTATCAAGTTATTGATAGTTTTTCCAACGCAGAGGGTGGGATTCGAACCCACGCGCCCTCTCGGACAAACGGTTTTCAAGACCGCCTCGTTATGACCACTTCGATACCTCTGCATAACTTATTTATTTGTGTGTCACTTGTTTACCTCAGCGACAAGATGTATTCTAGCACATAGTATATTTCATTGTCAACACTTTTTTTCAATTTTTTTATTTTTATTTATTATTGCCCATTCTGATACTAAACGTTCAAGAGAATAAGCGGCATTTGCCGGACTTGTAGACGGTAATTTTATGTCCTCTATTCCGGTTTTCTTTTGACAATATTTACGATAAAGGCGACTTGCTGTTCCGCCGTTCGTATATATATGTGTTATTTTGCCCACACTTAAAATCATCCCCAAATCATTCGGAATAACATTTTTAATACTACTGTCACTGGAACCTTCTATATCACAAGAGGCAATTACATCCCATATTGCAATATGATTTTCTAAAAGCATACCCTGTTTTTCTTCTATCGTACATGGTACATTCCAACCGGTAACGGCAGCAATCACTTTCCAAAACCTATTTTGAGGGTGATGATAGAAGAAATTCCCCTCCCTTGATTTCACAGAGGGGAAACTCCCTAATATTAATATTTCCGAATCTTTATTAAATATAGGCTTTATATTATGTTCTTCTCTAGTCATCATATTTCCTCTTTAAAAATACTTTCGCTATATCCAAATCTTCCGGCGTAGTTATTTTTATATTTTCATAAATTCCTTCTACCAATTTCACTTTTTTGCCCAACATTTTTTCTACAACCATTGCATCATCTGTCGCCTGCGAATAGCCTGATTGTATCATTTTTTCATATGCCTCTTTTACCATATCCGTCTGAAACACTTGGGGTGTCTGCACCTGCCAAACAAAACTACGATCGGGAGTTTCACTGATAAACGTTTCCTTATCAGCAATCTTTACCGTATCTTTCACAGGCATACCTACCACACACGCTCCAAATATACATACTGAGTCATAGGCTCTTTGTATAATCTCTTCCGATACGAACGGTCTGGCTCCATCATGAATAAACACATACCCTTGATGCGTAATTTCTCTTAACCCATTTAAAACCGAGTGATAACGTTCCGCCCCGCCCTCTATGATTTTCTGCACTTTTGTAAAATGGTATTTTTCTACAATTTCTTTTTGACAGTATTTCTCCTGCCCTTTTCCTACCACAAGTATAATATCATCTATAACAGATGATTTTTGAAAAGTTTCCAACGTATGACAAATAATTTCTTTTCCATCCAGTTGAATATATTGTTTTTGTATGGTTGTTCCCATACGCTTTCCCTGCCCTGCCGACAGTACAATCGCAGTACATGGTTTTTTGTTCATTTTATCGCTCTCCTAATTTTAAATTTGGCACTGCATTTAAGTCCCAACCGTGACGCGTTCCTTTTAAATATTCATAATACGCCGCCACACCTATCATCGCAGCATTATCTGTACAGAAAATAGGAGATGGATAATAAAATTCTATCCCTTTTTTCTTACAGGCATCTTTCATTGCCTGACGAAGTGTACTGTTTGAAGCCACTCCTCCTGCTATTGCAAGTTTTTTCATGCCGTATTCATCAACTGCACGCATGGCATTTTCTACCAGCACATCTGTTACCGCTTTCTGAAAAGATGCCGCAATATCTGCCTGATTAAATGCTTCGCCTTTCATCTGACAGCCGTTAATATAATTTAATACTGCTGATTTTACACCGCTAAAACTAAAATCATATGGAGCATCATTTATGTGAGCCTTTGGAAATGTAATTGCATCCGGATTTCCTTCTTTTGACAATTTATCAATCTTTGGTCCTCCCGGATAGCCCAAACCAATCGCACGGGCAACTTTATCAAACGCTTCCCCTGCCGCATCATCTCTCGTCCTTCCGATAATTTCATATTCTCCATAGTCTTTTACGCACACTAAATGCGTATGTCCTCCCGAAACCACAAGACAAATAAACGGAGGCTCTAACTCCTTGTTTTCAATAAAATTCGCAGAAATATGCCCCTCGATATGATGTACGCCAATCAACTGTTTTCCCGTTGCGTATGCAATGGCTTTTGCTTCCGCAACCCCAACCAAAAGTGCCCCTACAAGTCCTGGACCGTATGTGACACCTATTGCATCTATATCGTTTAAAGTAACATTTGCTTCTTCTAACGCTTCCTCAATAACCTGATTAATTTTTTCAATATGTTTTCTTGACGCAATCTCAGGTACTACTCCTCCATATAATTTATGCAATTCTATCTGGGATGAAATAACATTGGACAACACTTCTCTTCCGTTTTTGACAACTGCTGCCGCCGTTTCATCACACGAACTTTCTATCGCTAATATTAAAACATCTTTTGTTTCACTCATAACTTCTCCTTTATTCTTCTGCAAATTCCAGCGTTACGGACATACAGTCTTTTCCCGCCTTTGCGTTTGGAAAAATATTTCTCACATCATCCATAAACTCTTCCGGCTTTGTCAAAGACGGACTATAGTGGGTAAGCCACATTTCTTTTACCTCAGCTTCCTTCGCAAGTCTGCCCGCCTCCGTAAAAGTCATATGTTTATATTCTATTGCTTTCGCCGCCTTTTCTTTCTCACCATACATTCCCTCACAGATAAATAAATCTGATTTTGCCGCATGGATTTTGATAGACTCTGTCGGTCTTGTATCTGTTGTATAAGTTAATTTGATTCCTTTTCTCTGTTTACCCAACACCATATCCGGTGTATAAATCTTTCCATTTTCCTCTATTGTATCGCCGCGTTGCAAAAATCTCCAATATTGTTTTGGTATTTCCTGCTCCATTGCACGTTTTACATCAAACTTACCGGCACGATCTATTTCCAGCGTATATCCATAACAGAGTACATTGTGATTTACGCGAAATGCCGTCAAACGATAACCGTTTAATTCAAAAGTCTGCTCCGCCCCCTCAATTTCTACATAATGAATTGGAAACGGTAACTCAGGCGCAATTACACGAAGCGCCGTTACAACCCTTTCCAAACCTTTCGGACCGATTAAAGTAAGCGGTTCTTTTCTGTCTGCATTTCCCATTGTTAATAAAAGTCCCGGCAATCCGCTTATATGGTCGCCGTGATAATGAGTAAAGCAGATGACATCTATCGGCTTAAAGCTCCAGCCTTTTTCTTTGATTGCTATCTGAGTTCCTTCACCACAGTCAATTAACAGACTGCTGCCGTTAAACCTCGTCATAAGCGAAGTCAACCAGCGATAAGGAAGTGGCATCATTCCTCCGCTTCCTAACAAACATACATCTAACATTCTCTTCTCCTTATCGTTGTTCTATAGGGATAAGAAAAGTTGCAGTAAATTCATCGTAACATTGTTCACACAAATCAAACGAATGATCTTCATTGTCTTTTTCGGACGGGTATCCCCATCTTTTTTCGACCTGAAGCATATCTTCTACAAGCCTTCCGTTTTCCACAACAATTTCTTTTCCACATTTATTACAAATCACTTTTTTTACTTCTAAAATTTCTTTTGTTTTATATTGTTTCATACAATTCCTCCTACGAATGTCTGCCATATTGTTTTCAGGTACTCATTCATTATAGCCCGTTGTATGTCCCAATCCCAGTGGGAAGTGTTCCCATATCTGCAAGTTTTTCTCTTATTGCATAGAAATTGTTTTACTCATTAAAATTGCATTTTCCATCGGATTTTCATAGAAATTTTTACGAATACCGTCTGCGACAAACTTCTGTTTTGTGTAAAATTTTCTCGCCGTCACATTGCTTTCACGTACTTCTAAAAGTATTCTTGCTATATTCCGTTCAAGACAAATTCTCTCTGTTTCTTCAAGCAATCTACTTCCCACCCCTTCATGCCTTTTGGTTTGTTGCACTGCGATTTTTGCAATTTCTGCCTCATCAAGCACGCAGTAGACGATACAATATCCTACTACTTCTCCCTCTTCTTTCGCCACAATAATAAAAGAATGAGGCTCTCTCCACGTTTCTTCAATCCCAATCTGTGTCCATGCATCTTTAAATATTTCTTTCTCTAATTCTGCTATCTGTACACTGTCTTTTTCTTCCATTTCCTGCAAAATTATCATGCGTTCTTTGTTTCCTTCGCTTTTTCTCTCTCGATTCGCTCTCTTTCAGCCTGAGAAACACGTAAATAATTTGGCTCGTGTTCTCTTGCACTTTCCGTTTTGCCTTGTTTTAAATATTCTATCCCTAAAAGCCCTACAGAAGACGCCCTTTGTCTATTCATATTTGCCGGAGCAAATGTAAACGGTATAGAAAGCCCTTCTCTTAAGCAGTCCGCATATACCGGAACACCGTCCCCTAAGAAAACGGTTTCCTCTCCCATTTCATTTAATTTCTGAATCAATTCATCAACAGCAATCGCCATCTGTTCTTCCAAAACTTCCAATTTTCCTTCTGTAAATCGATATATTCCTGTATATACCTGCTTTCTTCTCGCATCCATTATCGGACAAACAACTGCCGAACTGCCATATAAATTATACGCCATCCCTTCCAAAGTAGGAATGTGAATTAACGGTTTATTCAGCGCCAAACCAAGCCCTTTTGCTGTTGCAGAACCGATTCGAAGTCCGGTGAAAGACCCCGGTCCTCCCGCAACCGCTATGGCATCTATCGTCTGTAAATCCATATCTGTCATTTTCACAATCTCATCTAACATTGGAAGCAACGTCTGCGAATGTGTCTTCTTATAATTGACGGTGTATTCCGCAACTGTCTGCTCCTCCTCCACAATGGCAACTGATGCCACAAGTCCTGAACTGTCTAATGCCAATATACGCATATCCTTATTCCCTTTCCGTAATTGTTATTCTTCGATAGTCAAATCCTTTTTCTAAATCTTTCTCTATGATAATTTCCCGTCTTTGTTCCGGAAGAATTTCCTCAATTAAATTCGACCATTCAATTAGGCTCACACCTTGTCCGTAAATGTAATCCTCGTATCCGATTTCTTCCATTTCTTCCACATCACCTATACGGTATACGTCGAAATGATAAAACGGTAGTCGTCCTTCCTCATAAACCTGCACGATTGTAAATGTCGGGCTGCTAATCGGTTCATCAATCTCCAATCCTTTAGCCAATCCCTGTGTGAACACTGTTTTTCCCACCCCCAAATCTCCGATGAGGGTATACACATCACCCGCTTTTGCTTCTTTTCCAATCTGTACACCTAATTCAAATGTTTCTTTCGCATTATTTGTTTCTACTATCATCTTTCTTCCTTTTCTATCTTGTATGTCTGATTTTCACTCTTTTTGCAGGTATGTTTTTTGAAATCATTTCCACTACTTTCATATAATCATCTCCCATATTCTCTCTCGGCAAAATAATTGCACGAACACGAGTGATATACAAAATAAGAGATTTGCTTGTGGAAACAACTTTCGCAAAATCTTTCCATTCATTTAACGCACTTTCTTCATTCTGTGAAACCGTAATTCCTTCTTCAGAAATCTCATATTCCAAAGGTTCTTGGAACATCGGTGTATTTTTTACCTGATTTTTTGCCGTTGCTTTTAAAGTCATTGGTGTTGACATAAGTACAAATACGGCTATGGCAAAGAAAAGAACCGCCGTCTGTATATCTCCCGCCGTTCCTTTCGCTACGGAAACGCCTAATAAGAGAACCCCTAAAATCGCTCCTACAAGCCCCGTCATACTCGTATAATTATGATACAACAAAAAATCGTACATTATTTTGTCCGTCATGTTTACTTTAAATTTTACTGTCATCTTTCTTCCCTACCATTTCTTTTAAATAAAATAGATGTGCCATAAAATTATAGCACACCTATACATTCGTTACAACTTTGCCCTTTTAAATTTTCCAAAACTCCGCTACATCGACAACAAAAACAATCGCTCCTCCTGCTTCGACTTTAATCGGAGTGTACGCATAATTCGGTATCTGCATACCTTCACTCAAATAAGGGGTTACAATCTCAACTTCTTCCCTCTTTGCACAGGTTTCTTTCAATACGTCCATAACTTCTTCAACTTTATCATCCTCTGTTCCTATCATCAGAGTGCAGTTATCTTTTCGTAAAAATCCACCTGAACTTGATAATTTCGTTACTCCAAATTTTTTCTTATTTAATTCTTTTGCCGCACCTTTAGCATCCTCAGCATGTACAACCGCAAATATCAGTTTCATTTCCATCACTCCTTATGTTTTATGGATTTTCTTATCTGTTATTATAACACATTTTTTTCCAATTATCTCTTCATTTTAAAGATAGGACTGATTTTTTTATAAATCAATAAAACAATAACGGATACCAGCACTCCTTTTAATAAATTAAACGGTGCAACGGCAAAAATAACAAATGTAGCCAAACCTGTTATTGATGGATTTACTTCCGTTCCCATTTGAATCAAACTGTCAATCGGAAGTTCAAAAGCATTCGCATAAACCGGTAATAGTATATATGCATTCAAAAAACATCCTAACACCGTCATGCATCCTGTTCCTGCTACCATTCCGATAAATGCACCTTTTTTTGTTTTCATCTGATGATAGATAATCCCAGCCGGCACACTTAAACCGCAGCCAATCAAAAAGTTTGCCATATCACCAACCCCTGCTGTTGTCGTTCCGCTGATAAGCATATTTAACAATACTTTGATAAATTCTATCGTTATACTTGACAACGGTCCAAGTGCAAAACTCCCCACTAAGACAGGTATCTCACTAAAATCAATCTGATAAAATGCAGGTGCAAACGGAAGTGGTATCTCAAACTGCATTAAAATAACAGCCACCGCCGACAACATTCCTATACTTACTAACGTTCTTGCATTTACTTTTTTTCTACTCATGTTTTCTTTCCTTTCTTTCTAAAAGGAATTCTTCTTTAGTTTTGTACAAAAAAACTCCCAAAAGTTTATACACTCAGGGAGTTTTCTGCTTACACACAAAACGATTTTCTTCTCTCTTCCAGACTTTACTGTCGGTTTTGGACTTACACCAAATCAACCATTCTCATGGCTCGCGGACTGTTACCGCCGGTAATGAATTTCACATCTCCCTGAAGAATCCTTTATTTTTTTCTTATTATATCTCTTTTTACTGCGTTTCTGCAAGTATTTATATAAGAACAAATCGCATACACAAATAACAAAGTGCTACAATTCCTCCTGAAACTAAAAGGACGGTTGACGTATTTTTTACTTTCCGAGAAACATTAGCAATTACTATTAAACTTCCCACCCCTACAATGCACACAAAAATCCAACGTAAAAACAAATAAACTATAACCGACATTTGACTAAATTTTTCAAATCCCGAAAGGTATCTTATTTGTTCCAGAAGTCCTGTCAACTGCTGTTCCTTTATTCCATATATAATAAACATACCCTCCACAAAAGCAGTCAAAACCAACACAGTCACTATTAAAATAATCCATTTCCGTCTTTTAACTTTCATTTGTCCATCGGGTATCGTGTTCCATATGGTATCCATTCCCGCAATCTGTTCCATAACAAAAGTTTGGAAAAATGCAAGTGTAATAATCAGCAATAAAATTCCCATTCTTTTCATAAAAGTAGCTTTATCAAGCAAATAAGAAAAACCTATTTCATTTAGAAAAACACCTTTTTCACCAATCCGCTCTGCCTGCAATTTTACCTGTTCAAATGCCGGTTTACACTGTAACTTTCTCTCTTTATCAAAATTTTCTTTCTCTTCTATACCTTTTTAAATTTTCTCCTATTTTCATTTGCCCTACGAAATCCCTTTCATCGTCAACTGAATTCTCTTCTTCTTCACATCAACGCTCATCACCTTCACGTCCACAATATCTCCCACACTCACTGCTTCCAATGGGTGCTTAATAAATTTCTTATCTGTAATCTGTGAGATATGCACTAATCCGTCCTGATGTACCCCAATATCAACAAAAATACCAAAGTCAATCACATTTCTTACTGTTCCTTTTAAAACCATTCCCTCTGTTAAATCTTTCATTTCTAATACATCTGTCCTTAAAATCGGTTTTGGCATCTCATCACGAGGGTCACGTCCCGGTTTTTCCAGTTCTTTTATAATATCTTTTAAGGTAATGTCCCCTACCCCTAACTCCCGAGCCAGTTTCTTTTCGTCTTTTATTGTTTTAGAGAGTGTAGAAAGTTTACCTTCAGCAATATCCTGAAGAGAAAATCCTTGTTTTTCCAAAAGTTTCTCTGTTACTTCATAAGATTCAGGGTGTACACTTGTACTGTCCAAAGGGTTTATTCCTCCTGTTATTCTCATAAATCCCGCACACTGTTCAAATGCTTTCGGTCCTAATTTTGCTACTTTTAATAATTCTTTACGACTTTTAAAACGTCCGTTTTCTTCACGATACGCAACAATATTTTTTGCTACCGTGGAGGAAATTCCTGAAATATAAGATAGCAATGGTGCAGACGCTGTATTTAAGTCTACCCCCACTTTATTTACACAATCTTCTACAACACCTGATAAGGTTTCACTTAATTTTTTCTGATGCAAATCATGCTGATACTGACCTACACCGATAGATTTTGGATCAATTTTTACCAATTCTGCCAATGGGTCCTGCACACGTCTTGCGATTGATGCAGCACTTCTCTGCCCTACGTCAAATTGTGGAAATTCTTCTGTTGCCAGTTTACTTGCCGAGTACACAGACGCTCCCGCCTCATTCGTAATCATATACTGTACATTTTCCGGTATTTCTTTTAATAATTCTACGATAATCATCTCTGATTCTCTTGAAGCAGTTCCGTTTCCAAGGGAAATCAATGTAACTCCATATTTATGGATAAGTTCTTTCAATGTTTCTTTTGCCTGTGCAATCTTCTGTGGTGTCGTTGGTGCCGTCGGATAAATAACTGTTGTATCCAAAACTTTTCCTGTTTCATCTACTACTGCAAGTTTACAACCGGTACGAAATGCCGGATCCCAACCGAGTACTACTTTGTTCGCAATAGGCGGCTGCATTAATAACTGTTCTAAGTTTTTGCCAAAAACAGAAATCGCTCCGTCTTCCGCTTTTTCCGTCAGTTCACTTCTAACTTCACGTTCAACTGCAGGGGAAATCAGACGTTTATAACTGTCCTCTATAGCATCTTTTAAAATCGGCGTTGTATAAGGATTATCACCTTGAATCACTTTCTTTTCCATATATTGAAGCACTTTTTCTTCAGGTACTTCTATCTTTAATTGCAATATTTTCTCTTTTTCCCCACGATTTAGGGCGAGAATACGGTGTCCCGCCAATTTATTAACCGGTTCTTCAAAATCGTAATACATTTCATAAACAGACTCTGTGTCCGCATCTTTTGCCGTAGAAATTAATTTTCCCTGTTTTGCGGTAAAATTGCGAAGATAAATACGATAATCTGCCTCGTCTGAAATATATTCTGCAATAATATCTTTCGCTCCCGCAATCGCTTCCTCGACAGTTGCCACCCCTTTTTCTTCCGAAATATATGCTTTAGCACTTTCCTCAATAGGTTCTGTAGTTTTTTGCATTGTAATCAATGCTGCTAACGATTCCAGACCTTTTTCTTTAGCAATCGTTGCTCTCGTTCTTCTCTTCGGTCTATATGGACGGTACAAATCATCGACAACAACTAATGTTTCCGCCTCCACAATCTGTCTGCGAAGTTCTTCTGTTAATTTTCCCTGCTCTTCAATACTTGACAGTACCTGTCCTTTTTTCTCTTCCAAATTTCTTAAATATGTCAATCTTTCAAACAACTGTCTTAACTGCTCATCATTTAAAGAACCTGTCGCTTCTTTTCTGTAACGTGAAATAAACGGAATTGTATTCCCCTCATCTATTAATTTTATCGCTGCCTCTACCTGCCATTTTTTTACTCCTAGCTCCTCTGTTATTTTCTGATTTATATTCATCATGATTTTATCTCCTCTTTCTTTCAAACAATGCTTTCATTATACTCTCTTCTCCCTTTAATCTCAACGGTATATGAAATGCAAAATGGGACGAGATTTTCTTCTCGTCCCATTCTGTATTTAACTATCTGTTTCTTTTTCTCCATACAAGAACAACTGCCGCTGCTGCTAACATAATTGCTCCCGTTTCAGCAATCGGTGAAGTATCTCCTGTTTTGGCAGGTCTGTTACTTCCGCTCGGATTTTCTGGTTTATTTGGATTTTCCGGTCCTACCGGTTTATTTGGATTTTCCGGTCCTACCGGTTTATTTGGATTTTCCGGTCCTACCGGTTTATTTGGATTTTCCGGTCCTACCGGTTTATTCGGGTCTTCTGGTTCTACCGGTTTGTTCGGGTCTTCTGGTTCTACTTTCGTCAATGCCTCTTCTGCTGCAAGAAGTTTTGTCAATACTTCTTCCACTGCCTGCTGAGTTGACTCCTTATTCTCAAGAACTTCTTTCGCTTCTTTTAGTGCTTCTTTTAGTACATTTACACTATCTTTTGTATAACCGTCTAAGTCTAATTTTTCAATACGGTCTATCGCTTCCTGTAATTTACTGAAATCTGCACGATTTTGTACAGAAGCTATTGCATCATTCAATGCTTTTGCTGCACTGTCAATCTGTTCTTGTGTTACGCTCTCATCATCTTTTTCAAATGCTTTAAGTACATTCTCTGCTGCTGTCTTTGCTGCCTGTACTCTTTCCCATGAAGATGGAGTTACATTTTCTTCTTTTACATCTTCTGCTTTACTAATCGCATCTTCTAATACTTTTACATCCGCTTTTTTCAAAAGTTTCCCCTGTGTGTCTAAAAGTACAACTTTTGCATTATTTACCGCTTCCTGAGTTGCATCCTCATTAGCAAGAACTTCTTTCGCTGCTTTTAATGCTTTTTCAAATACTTCATAAGATTTCTTTGTATAAGTATCTTTATTCACTGCAATTTCATCGGCTTTTTCAACCGCTGATTTTAAATCACCTATAAATACAAGTTTATCTTTAGCATCTTTCAATGTATTGTAAGCGTTCTGTACTTCCTCTTTTGTAGGAACCGCTTTCTTTAATACATCTTTTGCATGATTTAATGCTGTTTCCATTTCATTCCAACCTTTGTTGAAATAATTGTTTTTTTGCAGTTTTTCACATGCATCAACTAAATACTGTAAATTTTGTTTGTCTGCCTCTGTTGCTGAATTATCTTCTTCTGCCTCAAAGTCAAGCCAAAGTACAACATTTTCTGCTTTAGGATCTGTTGCTTTATTTAACTGTTCTGCATTTAATACCTGATTAAATACTCTTACCTGTTCAAAAGTAAGTTCAGACTGTCTTCCGACCTTCTGAGGTTCATATCCTACAGAGAATGTATTTTCACTCTTATGAACAGACATTGTTCCTGCTTTTTCTGTCACTTCATTGTCAACATAAACTTTCAATGTCTTTCCGTCATAGGATGCTGATAATGTATGCCATTTATCAAAGAAATCATTTGAAAGTTGTTCTGTTGTTGCCTGTAACCACGATGTTCCATTACTGATGAATGCATCAATATGAACATCATTTCTGTTTCTATCGTAATAGATACGGTAAGCAAAACTATTGTCACCCATACTTGCAATCATATTATGTTTTTCATGTGGGTTCGTCTGATCCCATACACCTGTGTCTGCAGATTTTACAGATGCCGGAACATATACTCTTGATGATACGGTAAATGCATTATTTCCTGAAATAACATTATTTACCACTTTATTCTTATCATCTACAGAGAAATAGCCTTTTAAAGCACCTGCTTCTGTTTTCTCGCCTTTTGTAAACTGTGCTGTATTCGGAAGAACTGTGTCTAATTTATTTTTACTTAAGTCAAAAATTGTCTGTTCTTCCTGTTCAGGTCTTGCCGTAATGGTAATCTGAGCCTCTGCCGTCAATTCTTCTTTACCATTTACGTTTTCCGCCTTCAATACATAATTTCCTGCTTCCGCATTTTCAGAAACAACTAGCGTTGCTTTTGTGTAATCTTCCGCACTATACTGTACTTCAATACCTTCTCCATTAAATCCATCAGCATCTAAAACAGACCATTTTACGCTTGTCAATTTTGCATTTGCATTATCCGGTACAAGTGTAAATTCTTTTGAGTTGCCAACTTCAATTGCTGCTTTTGAAGGGTCGATTGTTACTTTATAAATGTTTTCTTTATCTCTGTGTCTAATATCTTTCATATCTACCCAGAGTGCTACATTTTCATCTTTTGCCTCAATGGCAGGTTTATCACTGTTTTGTGCCGCAACTTCTTCTGTCGTTAATGCTTTCTCATATACACGGACAGATGAAAAATCTGCTGCTGATGCTCTGTTTGTTGAAGGACATCCTCCAATTGTGAAATCATAATCAGAATGTGCAACACCTTCCTGTGTACCCGTGTTTTTCTCCTGCATTAATTCTCCGTCTGCATATAATCGGATTTTATGATTTTCATCGTCATATACACCTACAATCTGATGTTCCTTTCCAAACCAGTTTGCTTTCTGTTCAGAAGTCATCTTATATTCAATGCTTCTCCATTTTCCACCTGCATAAATATGGAAATCAATGTAACTGTCTGTTCTTGAACGAAGTGCGAATGCCTCGTCGCCTTTTCCTGCAAACATATTATAATCCAATGAGCCTGTAGGAGTTACTTTTGCTTCTACTGTAAAGGATTTATTTCCTTCCAAAACAGGATTCAATACTTCGTTAAACGGAACTGCAAGTTTTCCGTTCATCACAACAGTTTCACCGTTCTTTTCAAATTTTGCAGAAGATTCGTATGGAATTTCTAAAGCATTTTTACTTGAATCCTGAATGTAAGTTTCTTTGTTCTCTAATGCTTTTACTTCTTTTACATATCCTTCTACTAATTTGCTTCTGTCTTTATCCTTATTTACAATGGCAGCCTGTTCTTTTGTCATTGCATTTACAGCAGCCTGTAATTCTTCTACTTCTTCTAACTGGCTGTAATCATATACAACAAAAGAATCAATACGTTCAATTAAAGACTGAGCATACTCTTTATCATAGTCTTCTCTGTTGAAAGAAGAAACCTCATGATAAGATTTTGCCATGTTACCTAATGTTTCTGCATTTGCATTTTTATCTGCCGGAATCATTGTAAATTCCCACTCATATACTTTGCTTGATGGTAATTGATACTGTGGTAAAGGTCCAGGTCCGCAAGTTGCTCCACCCGTTCCAAGTGAGCCATAGTTGACACTTAAGATTGTTTCTTTTCTCGGAGTTAATCCGTAAACATGTGTAACTGCATTCAAATCATCCGGTGTAAAGTGAAGTGCACTTGCCTCTACTTTATCTTTTGCAGAAATCAAAAGCGCCGTGTTACTGTTATCACTCTTAACTGAAATCCATTTCACATCTGTAAGGTTTCCTGTATCATCTACTTTTAAGTATGGATAGAAGAAATCTGATACCGTACTTGTGTAGATACCCTGTCTTGCATTTGTTTTTCTATCGTTAAATGTTTCTACAGGTCCGTTTCCATACCATGTTACATCTTCAAATCCTTCCGGAAGAGTCATCATAGAACCAACGCGAATAAATCCACCCATAACTTTATTTGTTGCATCTACGGACATCTTGATAGAAACTTCCCCATTTCCATTGATTGTATACACAATCGTTTCTTTTGTCAGGTTCGCAGCTGGGAATACCATATTTGCCGTAATGACATTCTGTCCTGCTTCATTTTTCGTTGCTTCTACAGATTTTACATTAATATTTTTTGCTGCATTTTTCCATCTACTATCAAATGATTTTTTATCATTTTCTACAAGTCCTCTCCAGAAGTTTGGAACAGGTCCTTGCTGTACTAAAGTTTCACCATTATATGTGTAGTTTTTCATTGTACCTGTTGCTTTATCAATAGAAAATGCAAACTTTTCACCTTTTACTTCAAAGGCTTTGTCTGTTTCATTTACTGTTACATCTTTATCACTTACCTGTGGTACTGCCTGTTCTACAGTAACCGGTACTGCTATCTGTGCCCATGACATTTCAGCACCCTTTTTAGCCCACTCCGTATCTTCTTTCAGACTTACGGAAATATTCAAATAATATTCGCTTCCTGCCGGAATTTCTTTTGGCATAGTAAACGGTACTTTAATTTTTCCGGTTGTCTGAGGAGCGACATCAGGATTTTCTACCTTTCCTGACTGAATTTCTTTACCATTTTCCATTAACTGCCATGTCACATCATATTCATTTAAGTTTTTGAAATTACTTTCATTATATACTTTTACCTGACGTGCATCTAAGTCGGCAACTTCTGCACTCATCCAGAAATTCTGATACTGATATTTTACTTCCATTAATTCCGGCTGAGGATTTCTGTCCGGACTGATTAAACCGTTTTCACAGAAACTGTTATCATTTGGGAAATCTCCCCAATCTCCGCCGTATCCATAGAATTTACCTTTAATTTCATCTGCATATAAATTTGTGTGTGCATTTTCTGTTGCGTAATAATCCCATTTACCTGCGTGTACTTTTGTATGCTCATCTGCATAATCTAACCACAATAATATACTCTTGTCATTTGATGGAATTGCTGGTGTTGTGGAATTTTGAGCCTTTAACTCTTCTGCTGTAAGCGCCTTGCTATAAATTCTTGCTATAGAAATCTGACCATCCACTTTACGTCCGTGTTCACTGTCATATCCTACACCTACAGGACTGCTTCCCGCTGCAATTTTATCTGCTACATTATTTGTTGCAAGTTGTTTACCATCCACATAAATACTAATCTTACCTTTATCATACACGCCGGCTACCTGATGCCACTGGTTTTCCCAATTTTCAGGGAAAGCACAAGAAACGCTCTTCCAGTTATTATCCGCATAGACGAAAAATTCCAAACCGTTTCCTGAACTCTGCGTCTTCAACGCAACCTGTGTATCTCCTTTCGATAAGAATACACTGTTCTGAGATGATGATGCAGGTTTTACAATCGTTTCAAATGTAAATGATTTACCTGTTCCGGATAACGCTGCATTATATTTATCATTTTCTGCCATAATCGTATATCCATTGAATGATTTTCCGCCGTTCATACTTCCTTCTCCGGCATTATCGATCCAGTTTTCTTCTTTACCGACTGCATTTCCTGATACACCTGTTTTATCCGTCACACCGTATTCATAACCTAGTTTATCTAAATCAACTGCTCTAGATTGATCTACCCAGTCCCAAACAAATGCTCCGAGCATATTATCGGCACTTCGGATAGCATCCCAGTATTCTTTCAGGTTACCGATAGAGTTTCCCATTCCATGTGCATATTCACAAAGTACATACGGAATCTTTCCTTCTCCCGCTCTGCTCTGTGTTGTAGGAACATCCGGATACATATTACTTCCCATATCAGTTCCCATTTTATCATTCTGCCCCTCACTATGTACCGGTCTTGTCGGGTCATTATTTTTGAAATACCAAATCATATCTCTAAACATTCCGTTAGAAGTGTTAGGATCTGACGTATATACCATCTCATTACCAATTGACCAAATAACAATTGCAGGATTATTCTTTAAACGTTTATATGCCGTTTCTGTTCTGTCCATAGTCAATTCATAGAACAACGCTTTCGCAGGATTGTTGTGCATTAAATCATGGCTTTCCAAGTTTGTTTCACCAATCATATACAATCCATAAGAGTTACATAACCAGTAAAAATAATCATCATTACTATAATGAGATGTTCTCACTGCGTTTAAGTTATTCTGTTTCATTAACTTAACATCTTCACGCATTGTTTCCTGCGGAACTGCTTTTCCATAAAATGGGTCTGTATCATGACGGTTTGCACCTTTCATTAAAAGACGTTCTCCATTAACCTTAATAGGATCCCATTTCTTTGTTGTCACATTATAGTTTTTGTCTACTTCTGTGCGTGTAAATTCAATTTCTCGGAAACCAAGTTGTGTAGAAACTGTTTCTACCTCTTTTCCACTTTCATCTACAAGTGTTAAAACAAGTGCATACAAATTCGGATTCTCTGCTGACCAAAGTTTTGGATTTGCTACCTTTGTTTTCAATTTTACTGTTTTTGTCTTTGTTGATACAACTTCTTCCACCGGAACAGAAACATTTCCCAAAATATCATTTCCGTTTTTATCCAATGCTTTTGCCTGAATTTTATATCCGCTCTGTGCTGCATCCGAAAGGTTTCTTACGTCCGCTGAAATTTCAAGTGTTGCACTCTTATAAGAAGAATCTAAATCTGTACGAACCGCATAATCTTTAATCTGCATAAGCGGTGCGCTTGTCAAATATACATCACGGAAAATACCGCCGTCATAAATCATATCCTGATCTTCAAACCATGTGCCATCACAGAATTTATGTACTTTAACGGCTAAAATATTTTCGCCTTCCTTTAAATAATCCGTTACGTCAAAGTGATGAGGGCTATAACTGTCCTCACTGTAACCTACTTCTTTACCGTTTACATATACATAATATGCTGATTCAACTCCGGCAAAATTCAAGTACACTCTTCGCCCGTCATTTAACATTTTGTTATCTACCGTAAATGTTTTGCGATAAAGACCTACCGGATTGTAATTAGCCGGAGCATTCGGTGCAAGTACAATAGGATCGTATTTAGCCTGCCATGGCATCAATACGTTTGTATAAATTGAAAAGTCAAAGTCATCCCTCGTCCAACTCTTTGGTAATTCAACTGATTTCCATCCATCTTCAGTTTTTTTCTGATAATCTTTTGTCATGAAACCGTTTTCACCCATGAATTTCTGCGCCTGTTCCTGATTTTGCACAACAGTCAAATCCCATTTTTGATTTTTGCCTGTAAGCAATTGGAAATACTCTGAGTTTTCTCTCGCATTGTAGTCCCAGACCGCACCTGCTGCAGATGCCGAATTTTGATAAGGAATGATACTGACTCCTGCATCTTCCCTGTTAATTCCGAATACATCTTCTGCTTTTACTTTTTTTCCATCAACATCTTTGTAGTCTTTTCCCGTCCATTCTTTGTGTGTAAATTTTGTCTTGTTCACGTCTGCTTTGATTTCTTCCGCCGGTGCTAATGGCTCTTTTGCCCGGACGGTCAATGACCCATATGGGACACTCGTTCCAATCACTGCTGCCGTCAATAGAAGGGTAATAATCCGTTTCTTCTTCATACGTTTTCCTCCTTTTCCATAATTTTACAAATCGCATCTATTTATATTATAAACCGACTTTTTTATGTTTTCAGTATATTTTTTTAGGAAAAAGGTATGATTTTTTAATATTTTCAGTGAGAAAAATAAGACAGGTAAAAAAGGGACGGGGTAAAACTCAATTGGGGACGTAGTATTTCTTAATTTTACTACGTCCCCAATTGAGTTTTATAACACGGAAATGAATTTTCTGAATGCTTTTCTTCCTTCTTCATTGCATTTGTACACACCCGCATCTTCCAGTACGTGTGTAAATACAATTCCAACTTCTTCCTGCAAAATATCCATAATATTTTCTTTTGTTATTTCAGGATATTTTGGAAGGAATGTGTCTACCCATGTTTTATGTTTTTCAATTTTTTCATTTGAACTGATATCTTTTCCTTCAACGATGTAATCGGCAAGGATTTCCATTTCTTCTTTTAATCTTGCCGGAAGAACTGCCAGCCCCATTACCTCAATCAGTCCGATATTTTCTTTTTTAATATTATGCCATTGAGCGTGTGGATGATATACACCGAGCGGATGCTCTTCTGTCGTAATATTGTTTCTAAGTGCCAAATCTAATTCATATGTATCTCCGACTTTTCTTGCAATCGGTGTAATTGTGTTATGTGGCTCTCCGTCTGTTTCCGCATAAATAAATGCGTCTTCATCTGTGTATCCTCTCCACTTATCTAAAATATGTGCACCTAACTCAATTAATCTTGTTTCTTCTTTTCCTCTTAAGCGGATAACTGATAATGGCCAATGTACAATTCCCGCTTCCACATCTTCAAAACCGTCTACTGTAAACGTTTCTTCCATCGGCGCTTTTGCCATCGCAAAAGTATAATTTCCACCTTGGAAATGGTCGTGACTTAAAATAGAACCACCTACAATAGCCAAATCCGCATTAGAACCCAAGAAATAATGAGGGAATAATTTTACAAAATCAAACAATTTGATAAATGTTTGTTTTTCGATTTTCATCGGCGTATGCTGCCCGTTAAATACGATACAGTGTTCGTTGTAATATACATATGGAGAATACTGAAATCCCCATGCACTGTCGTTAACGGTAATCGGCATAATACGGTGATTTTCGCGGGCAGGATGATTTACTCTTCCGGCATATCCTTCATTTTCCACGCAAAGTTGACATTTCGGATAGCTGCTTGCTTTACTGTTTTTCGCCGCTGCGATTGCCTTTGGATCTTTTTCCGGTTTGGAAAGATTAATTGTAATATCAATCTCTCCGTATGGACTGTCTACTTTCCATTTTCTGTCCTTGCATACACGGTAACGACGGATATAATCGCTGTCCTGACTTAATTTATAGTAATAATCTGTAGCTTCCTTCGGAGAAATTTCGTATTTCTTTGCGAAAGTTTCCTGTACCTGTGCCGGACGTGGAACAAGACAGTTCATCATTTTTGTATCAAATAAATCGCGATATACAATACTGTCCTCGATAATTCCTCTTGCACACGCCTCATCTAACAATTCTTTTAAAATTTCTTCCAAATTTAATTCTTCGCCTTCAATGGAAACATCCTCATATTCGTCTTCCTTGAATAATTCCAACAATAAATTTGTTGTATAAATGCGTTCGCACTCAGGTGTTAACCCTGTTTCCACACCATATTCTACCAGTTTTTTAATACTTTTACTTAACATGATTTCCTCCACAATTTCGATTTTATGCCAATACTCCAGCTCCATCTCCGATGTCCACTACATAAAATTCTGCTTTATGTCCTACTTTTTCTTCATATTTCTGACCGATTGTTTCAATAAAATTATCTACCGCATCATTTTTTACAATGCTAACTGTGCAGCCGCCAAATCCGCCTCCGGTAATTCTTGAGCCGATTACTCCTTCTGTTTCCCATGCAAGATTTACTAAAATATCAATTTCTTCACAAGATACTTCATAATCATCTCTCAAAGAAGTGTGTGACGCATTCATTAATTTTCCAAATGTTTCGATTTCATTTGCCTTTAGCGCCTCTACCGCTTTAATTGTTCTCTGGTTTTCATATACGGCGTGTTTTGCACGTTTCTGTCTGATAGGAGATTTGATTGCATCTTTGTGCGCTTCAAATTCTTCTTCAGATAAATCTCCCAATGTTTTAATGTCTACCACTTCCTGCAATTCTTTTAAGGCTGTTTCACATTCATTTCTTCTGTCATTATATGCAGAGTCTACAAGGCTATGTTTTACTTTACTGTTGACGATAACGATTTTGGCATCTTCCAGTACAACCGGTGCATATTCATAATGAAGCGTATTTGTATCCAAGAAAATTGCATTATCTTTTTTTCCCATTGCACTTGCAAACTGATCCATAATGCCACAGTTACATCCATTGAAATTATTTTCTGAATACTGTCCTATTAATGCAATATCCACCATGGAAACATCAAATCCGAATAAATCTTTTAAAACAACTCCTGTCAATACTTCCAAAGAAGCAGATGAAGAAAGTCCTGATCCGTTTGGAATATTTCCATAAATTAAAATATCCATACCGCTTGTTAATTTGTATCCTCTTTTTTCAAATGCCCACATAACTCCCTTTGGATAGTTTGTCCAGCCTGCCGCCTCTGAAGGAACTAAATCATTCAAATTCGATTCAATAATTCCCAGTGAAGAAAAGTTTGCTGAATAAAATCTTAAGATATTATCTGTTCTCTTTCTTACAATCGCATATGTACCTATTGTAAGTGCACATGGGAATACGTGTCCTCCGTTATAGTCTGTATGTTCACCAATTAAGTTTACTCTCCCCGGCGCAAAATATGCTCTCACATCTTCGTCTGTTCCGAATATTTCTTTAAACTGTTCAATTAATTTCGCTTTCACTCTTCTATTCTCCTTTGTCCTTAAATTTATTTCAAAGTATTCCGTGCAAGGTGTAATACACGCTCTGCGTGTATTATACCATAATCTGCACTACTATCAAAGTTTTTCATTTATTTTTCTGTGATAAATTAACTACTATAATGTTTTATTAAAAAACTTCAATTTTCTCCATTGTAAACTTTGTCTATATTTTAACTTTTATTGAAGATTTTATTGTTATATATTACAATAAAGATTATAAATTAAATTCTATTGAGAGGTGATTGTATGAGCAGACTGGAAATTGCTACACCCAACAAAGCACAGGTCGTTGTAGAAGGACTCTATAAAGATTTGGAACGAAGGATTGAGGCAAGTCCTCCGGGATTATGTCCTGTAGATATGGCAAGGGCATTCCTTGAACTTTGTCACGCACAGACTTGTGGAAAGTGTGTGCCATGCCGTGTTGGTCTTTGGCAATTGAAGAATTTACTTACAGATGTATTGAACGGAAATGCAACTTTAGATACACTTGATTTAATGGAGGACAGCGCATTATCAATTATGCAGTCTTCCGACTGTGCGATCGGATATGAAGCAGCACATATGGTATATAAGGCTCTTATCGGCTATCGCGAAGATTTCGAGGAACATATTCGTGAAGGTCGCTGTACCTGTACATATAATCAGCCTGTGCCTTGTGTTTCTCTCTGCCCTGCAAAAGTAGATATTCCTGGATATATCGCTCTTGTCGGAGAAGGCCGATACGAAGATGCCATCCGTTTAATCCGAAAAGATAATCCGTTCCCTACAACCTGCGGTTTCATCTGCGAACATCCTTGCGAAGCACGATGCCGTAGAAATATGGTGGACGATGCCATAAATATTCGTGGATTAAAACGCTTTGCGGCAGATTATGCAGGAAAAGTTCCGCCGCCAAAATGTGCCGAATCCACCGGAAAACGTATTGCCGTTGTGGGCGGAGGTCCGGGCGGACTGAGCAGCGCCTACTATTTACAATTAATGGGACATCAGGTAACCGTATATGAAATGCTTCCAAAACTGGGCGGAATGCTTCGCTACGGTATACCAAACTACCGTCTTCCAAAAGAGCGTTTGGATGATGATATTAATGCAATTTTACAGACCGGAATTGAAGTAAAATACGGATTGCGAATTGGAAAAGACATTACAATCCAAAGTCTTCGTGCCGAATATGATGCCGTATTAATTACAATCGGTGCAAGTACAGATAAAAAACTCGGCATCGAAGGCGAACACGCTGAAGGGGTTCTTTCTGCCGTACAATTTTTGCGTGATGTAGGCAAAAATCAAAATCCTGACTTAACAGGACAGGAAGTTGCCGTTATCGGCGGTGGAAACGTTTCCATGGACGCCGTCCGCACTGCTGTTCGTTTAGGTGCAAAGAAAGTAAGTATTGTTTATAGAAGACGTATCGCTGATATGACTGCCCTTCCTGACGAAATCGAAGGCGCTGTTGCAGAGGGAATTGAAGTACAGACATTAAAAGCCCCTTCCAAAATTGATGTGGACGAAAACGGTCATGTAAAAGGACTGTATGTTACCCCACAAATGATCAGCAAAATTAAAGACGGACGTGCAAGCGTAAAACCTACGGGTGAAGAAGATATTTATATTCCATGTACAACACTTATCGTTGCCATCGGACAGGATATTGAATTTCAGCATTTTGAAGAGGCCGGCGTTCCTGTAAAACGCGGAAGAATTATGTCTGAAAAATACGGCGGTTTCGATGATATTCCGGGAGTATTTGCAGGCGGTGACTGTGCTACAGGACCTGCATCCGTTATCAAGGCAATCGCTGCGGCAAAAGTTATTGCAGCAAATATTGATGAATATTTAGGATTTAATCATATTATTTCCTGTGATGTAGAAATCCCTGAGCCTAACTTAGATGACAGAACTCCTTGTGGAAGAGTAAATATGACCGAACGTGAAGTCTGTCAGCGTATCCACGACTTTGAAGGCGTGGAAAACTGTATGAGCGAGGCGGAGGCAAAACAGGAAGCATCACGCTGTCTGCGTTGTGACCACTTTGGCTTTGGCATATTTAAAGGAGGTAGAGAGAAATTATGGTAAATTTAACAATTGACAACAGACAAATTTCCGTGCCTGAAGGTACTACTATTCTAGAAGCCGCAGAGCAGAACGGAATCGCTATCCCCAGATTATGCTACTTAAAAGGTTTAAATGAAATAGGCGCCTGTCGTGTATGTGTTGTTGAACTTGTCGGAAAAGAACGCCTCATTCCTTCCTGTAACAATGTAGTGGAAGAAGGAATGGTTATTTACACAAATAGTCCGAAGGTCCGCATGAACCGTAAAAAAACCGTAGAATTTCTTCTCTCTCAACACGATTGTCAATGTACAATCTGTGCAAGAAGCGGAAATTGTACACTCCAGACAATCGCCAATGACTTAAATATTATTGATATTCCATTTAAACAGCGTTTGGAAAATATAGAATGGAACAAAGACTTTCCTCTTATCCGTGACTCCGCAAAATGTATCAAATGTATGCGCTGTGTACAGGTTTGTGATAAAGTGCAAAATCTTCATGTATGGGATTTGGAAAGTACAGGTTCTCGTACAACCGTACACGTTTCCAAAAACCGTAAAATCGAGGAGGCTGACTGTTCTCTCTGCGGACAGTGTATCACTCACTGCCCGGTAGGCGCTTTGCGTGAACGCGATGACACAGATAAAGTATGGGAAGCTATCGACAACAAAGATAAAATTACAGTTGTGCAAGTTGCTCCTGCCGTTCGTGCCGCATGGGGCGAGGCTTTAGGACTTAGCCGCGAAGAAGCAACTATCGGAAAAATCGTGGATGCTCTCAGACAAATGGGATTTGACTATGTTTTTGATACAACATTTTCAGCCGACCTCACAATTATGGAAGAAGGAAATGAATTTTTAGAACGTTTCCTTTCAGGAGAACTAAAATCAAGACCGATGTTCACTTCCTGCTGTCCGGGTTGGATTCGTTTTATCAAATCCCAATATCCTCATTTAGTTCCACAGTTATCTACCGCAAAATCTCCTCAACAGATGTTCGGTACGGTAATGAAAACGTATTTTGCTAAATCTATCGGAGTAAATCCTGAAAATATATGTACAGTTTCCATTATGCCTTGTGTAGCGAAAAAAGGGGAAAGTAACATGGAATTGTACTATGAAGAATACGCAGGACATGATGTAGATATTGTTCTGACAACAAGAGAATTAACTAGAATGATTCGCTCTTCACACATTCAGCCATCCACATTAGTCGATGCAGAATGCGATCGTCTGATGCAGGACGGCAGCGGTGCCGGTGTTATTTTCGGTGCAACCGGAGGAGTTATGGAAGCGGCTTTACGTTCTGCATACTATCTTCTTATGGGAAAAAACCCTGATGCAGATGCATTCTCCGTAGTACGAAGCGAAAAATTCAATCAAGGTGTTATTTCCGCCGAATTTACTATCGGCGATGCTAAAATTCAGACTGCTGTTGTAAGTGGTTTAGGAAATACCTGTAAACTGATAGACGCCATTGAGCATGGTGACGTTCACTATGATTTCGTAGAAGTTATGGCGTGTCCGGGTGGCTGTGTAGGCGGTGGCGGTCAGCCAATTCATGACGGTGAAGAACTCGCTCATGTTCGTGGCGAAAACTTATACTATCTGGATAAAAATGCGAAAATCCGTTTTTCTCATGAAAATCAGGACGTTTTAAAATTATATGAAGACTTTATGGAAAAACCATTATCCCATAAAGCACATATGCTTTTACATACGGATCACAATGCATGGGAAATGCCAAAAAGACGATAAAAAAGAGGCTATCGGTTAATACC